>JAAYAS010000350.1 GCA_012719255.1 Microbacteriaceae bacterium
ACCGAGAAGGTGCGCCGCAAGCCGTTCTCGGTCGTGCTCTTCGACGAGATCGAGAAGGCCCACCCCGACATCTTCAACTCGCTGCTGCAGATCCTCGAGGAGGGCCGCCTCACCGACGGCCAGGGCCGCGTGATCGACTTCAAGAACACCGTGATCATCATGACCACGAACCTCGGCACGAAGGACATCGCCGGCGGCCCCGTCGGCTTCCAGGTCGAGGGCAACACCGAGACGACGTACGAGCGGATGAAGGCGAAGGTCAACGAGGAGCTGAAGAAGCACTTCAAGCCCGAGTTCCTCAACCGCGTCGACGACACCATCGTGTTCCCGCAGCTCTCGCCGAACGAGCTGCTCGAGATCGTCGACCTGTTCGTGAAGCGCCTCGGCGACCGGATGCTCGACCGCGACATGTCGGTCGAGCTCACCAAGCCCGCCAAGGAGCAGCTCATCAAGGTCGGCTACGACCCCGCCCTCGGCGCCCGGCCGCTGCGCCGCGCCATGCAGCACGAGGTGGAGGACCAGCTCTCCGAGAAGATCCTCCGCGGCGAGCTCCTCGGCGGCGACCACGTGAAGGTCGACTACGCCGACGGCGAGTTCCAGTTCGACGTGCAGCGCCCCGAGCGCGTCGGCGCCTCCTCGGGCATCGTCGGCGCCGCGAGCGGCGCCGCCGGCTCCGACGGCATCGCCGACGCCGGCGCCGCCACCGCCGAGCGCGGCTGACCGCATTCCCGCCGATCGGGCCCCTCCTCCGGGAGGGGCCCGATCGCGTTTCCGGGGGCGCCATCAGGGGCCCGTCGACGACCTCGGGGAGCGGGGCGGCGTAGGGTGAAGCGGTGCGACGCGACCCCGGCATCCGAGCGGGCGACGAGGCGCCCCTCTGGCAGGTGCTGCTCGTCGCCTTCCTGCCGACGTTCATCTACTCGATCGGCATGGGCGCGATCGTGCCGGTCATCCCGGCGATCGCCACCGGCCTCGGCGCCGACGTCGCGTTCGCCGGCTTCATCGCCGGCTCGCTGCTCATCGGGCAGGCGATCGGCAACCTGCCCGCATCCGCGGTGGTGAACCGCATCGGCGAGCGCCGCGCGATGATCGTCGCCGCGCTCGCCACGATCATCGGCGCGCTCGTGTCGGTGACCGCGACGACCACCTGGCAGCTGCTCGTCGGCGTGCTGCTGCAGGGGCTCATGACCGCGACGTTCGCGCTCGCCCGGCAGGCGTTCCTCTCGAGCTACGTGCCGCTGAAGTACCGCGCGCGGGCGATGTCGTCGCTCGGCGGCGTGTTTCGCTCGGGGATGTTCGTGGGGCCGTTCCTCGCCGCCTGGCTCATCGGGCTCACCGGCACGCCGCAGTCGAACTTCTGGGCGTTCATCGTCTGCTCGGCGCTCGTCGTCGTCGTGCTGCTCGTGCTGCCCGACATCGAGCGCTACGCCCGGCCGAACGCGCCGCGCTCGACCGGCGCGCCCCGCGCATCAGAGTCGTCGCTGCGCCGCGTGATGCGCACCCGCCGCAAGGAGCTGCTCACCCTCGGTGTCGGCGCGGGCACCGTGATGATGCTCCGCTCGGCGCGGCAGGTGCTGCTGCCGCTGTGGGGCTACTCGATCGGCATGGATGCGGCGACGGTCGCGCTGGTCGTCGGCATCGGCGGCGCGATCGACTTCGCGCTGTTCTTCACGAGCGGCTGGATCATGGACCGCTGGGGGAGGGCCGCGAGCGGCGTGCCCGCGCTCATCGGCCTCGGCATCGCGTTCGGGGCGCTCGCGTTCGTGCAGGGCGCGCCGAACGCCGAGGGCTGGTTCATCGCGGTGGTCGTGTGGGCGGCGCTCTCGAACGGCATCGGCTCGGGCATCGTGATGACCCTCGGCGCCGACCTCGCCGACCCGCTGCGGCCCGCGCCGTTCCTCGGCGCCTGGCGCACCGTCGTCGACACCTCCTCGGCGACCGTGCCGTTCGTGATCAGCGGCCTCATCGCGCTCGCCGGGCTGCCGGTCACCGCCGGCGTGTTCGGCGGCATCGGGTTCGTCGGCGCGTTCCTGCTCGCGCGGTACATCCCCCGCTACGTGCCGAAGCCGCCGCGGACCGGTCCCATCGAGCTCGGCGGGGAGTGACCGCCGCCCCAAGACACGATCGCTCCGGAAAACGCGGGAGCGGGCCGCATCCGGGTGGATGCGGCCCGCTCGAGCGCGCGGGTCAGACGAACCGGAGGATGAACTCCGCCGCCCGGTCGAGCATCCGCTCGCCCGTGGCGATCCGGCCGGCCGCGGTGAACAGGCCGTGCGCGTGGTTCGGCAGATAGACCGTCTCGACGTGCGTGCCGTTGCGGGCGATGCGCGTCGCGTAGTCGAGCGCCTCGTCGCCGAGCGGGTCGAGGCCGAGCGAGAGCACCCACGCCGGCGGCTGCGGGGCGTCGCCCTCCTCGACGCCGAGCAGCGGCGACACGCGCGGGTCGGCGGCGTCGGCCGGGTCGGCGAGCAGGTTCTCGGCGAACCAGCGGATCGTCGCGGCGGTGAGCGGGAAGCCCTCGGTGATGCGCTCGTACGAGGGCGCCTCGTTCTGCACGTCGACCATCGGGTAGAGCAGCACCTGGGCCGCGAAGCCCGTGCCCTCGACCCGCATCGACGGCTCGGCCGCGATGACGGTCGCGAGGCCGCCGCCGGCGGAGTCGCCGACGGTGACGATGCGCGAGGCGTCCCAGCCGCGGGCGCCCGCCTCGTCGCGCAGCCACTCGACCGCGCGGCGGCAGTCGAGGTGGCCCGCCGGGAACGGGAACTCCGGGCCGAGGCGGTAGTCGACCGCGACGACCGGCAGGCCGGTGCGCGTCGCGAGCCGGCGGCACACCGGGTCGTGCGTGTCGAGCGAGCCGATGATCCAGCCGCCGCCGTGGAAGAACAGCAGCACCGCATCCTCGGCCGAGCGCGACTCGCGCGGGTCGTACACCCGTACCGCGAAGCGCTCGTCGCCCTCGCCGATCTCGACGTCCTCGACGTGCGCGACCTCGTCGGGCGCCAGGCCGTTCTTCGCCGACGAGACCTCGTAGCTCTCGCGCACGGCCTCGAACGACTCGGCGTCCTGGAACGACTTGCCGCCCGCGGCGCGGAAGGCCTCGATGAGGGGCCGCTGGTCGGCGGCCACCTCATCGAGCGGGATGAGCCCGGTCATTACGCCTGCGCCGCCTCGAGCTCGACGACCTGGCCCGCCGACTTGACGGTGTAGTCCTCGGGCTTGAACTCGCCGGCCCAGTCGCGGTACTCCTCGACGGTGCCCGACCAGTTGTTGATGACCTTGCCCTTCGAGTTCTTGTACCAGCTCGAGCAGTCGCTCGAGAACGACGAGCCCTCCATCTCCTTCTGCAGGATCTCGTTGAACGAGTCGAGGCGCTCGCGGCGCACGTCGACCGACACGTCGGCGAGCGACTCGGTCTTCTCGAGGACGTCGACGACGTAGTGCTGCTGGATCTCGAGCATCGTCACGACCGAGTTGTGGTTGAGGTTGGTGTTCGGGCCGTACATGAGGAACATGTTCGGGAAGCCGTCGACCGAGAGGCCGATGTACGCCTCCGCGTCCTCCTCGCCCCAGCGGTCGGCGAGGGTCACGCCGTCGCGGCCGATGATCTGCAGGTCGCCCTGGAAGTTCTGCGAGTAGAAGCCGGTGCCGTAGATGATCACGTCGGCCTCGTGCTCGACGCCGTCCGAGGTGACGATGCCCTTCTCGGTGAAGTGGTCGACGCCCTCGGTGACGAGCGAGACGTTGTCGCGCAGCAGGGCCGGGTAGAAGGCCGAGGTGCGGAGGATGCGCTTGCAGCCGAAGTCGAAGTCGGGGGTGAGCTTCTCGCGCAGCTCCGGGTCCTCGACGACCGAGTACAGGTAGTCGAGCGACTCCTGGCGGCCCTCGGCGGCGGCGGTGGTGTTCGTGCGGGTGCGCTCGAAGCCGGCCTCGCGCATCTCGTGGATCGCGCGGCGCGACTCCTCGAAGGTCTCGGGGTGCTGCTCGAAGGTGTCGAGCTGCTCCTCGGTGAAGGTGATCTGCTCGCGGGGGAGGATGTAGTTCGCCGAGCGCTGGAACACCTCGAGGTGGCCCGCGACCTTCGCGACCTCCGGCACGGCCTGGACGGCCGAGGCGGCGGTGCCGATGAGGATGACCTTCTTTCCGGTGAGGTCGACGTCGTGGTTCCACTCGGCGGTGTGGAACTGGATGCCCTGGTAGTTCTCGCGGCCCTTCCAGTTCGGGATCTTCGGCTCGTTGAGCTGGCCCCAGGCGGGGATGAAGAAGTCGGCGGTGTACTCCTCGCCGTTGCGGGTGCGGATGTACCAGTGCGCCTCGTCCTCGACCCAGCGGGCCTCGACGATCTCGGCGTTGTAGTGCATGTGCTTCTCGATGCCGAAGGCGTCCTTGAGCTGCACCTGGTAGTCGAGCATCTCGTCGCCGCCCGCGTACATCTGCGACACGCGCAGGTGCGGGAAGAAGGTGAAGCAGTACACGTGCGCCTGGGTGTCGCAGGCGGCGCCCGGGTAGGTGTTGTCGCGCCACACGCCGCCGACCTTGTCGGCCTTCTCGAACACGGCGAAGTCGTCGATGCCGGCGCGGACGAGCGAGGCGGCCATGCCGAGGCCGCCGAAGCCCGATCCGAGGATGGCGACGCGGTAGTGCTTGGGAGCAGTCATGGGGTGGTTCCTTTGCTTGGGATGGGATGCGTTGTGCGGTCGTGAGCGGGCCGAGCGGGCCGATGGCCGTGCCGAGCCCCTGGGGTTTAGTGGTCGGTGTGCTCGAACTCGATGATCTGGCGCAGCACGGTGCCGGCCGAGAGCGCGTCCATGCCCTCGTTGATCTCGTCGAGCGCGATGGTGTTCGAGATGAGGCGCTCGAGGGGCAGCTTGCCCTCGCGCCACAGCTCCTCGAACTTCGGGATGTCGCGGGCGGGCACCGCCGAGCCGAGGTACGAGCCGATGACGGTCTGCGCGCGGGCGGTGAGCTTGAGCGGCTCGATCTCGCTCATCGCGCCGGGGGCGGGCAGGCCCACGGTGACGAGCGTGCCGCCGAAGCCGATCATCGCGTAGGCGGTCTCGAAGGCGCGCGGGTGGCCGACGGCCTCGATGACGACGTCGGCGACGAGGCCCTGCTCGGCCGCCTCCTGCGGGGTGACGGCGATGTCGACGCCCCACTCCTTCGCGAGCTCGAGCTTCTCGGGCATCGCGTCGACGGCGATGACCTGCTTCGGGCCGATGGCGAGCGCGGTGAGGAGCGCGGCCATGCCGACGCCGCCGAGGCCGACGATCGCGATGGTGTCGTCGGCGGTGAGGTCGGCCGCGTTGAGCACGGCGCCGCCGCCGGTGAGCACGGCGCAGCCGAGCACTGCGGCGATCGACGGGGGCACGTCGTCGCCGACGGCGACGACCGAGCGGCGGTCGACGACGGCGTGGTCGGCGAAGCCCGAGCAGCCGAGGTGGTGCTTGACGGTCTCGCCGTCGCGGGTGAGGTGCTCGGTGCCCTCGAGGAGGGTGCCGACCTCGTTGGTCTTCGAGCCGTTCGAGCAGGGGAGCTTGCCGTCGGTGCGGCACTCGCGGCACTCGCCGCAGCGGGGGAGGAAGGTGAGCACGACGCGCTGGCCGACCTCGAGGTCGTCGACGCCGGGGCCGAGCCGCTCGATGATGCCGGCGGCCTCGTGGCCGAGGAGCATCGGGGTGGGGCGGGGGCGCGAGCCGTTGACGACCGAGAGGTCGGAGTGGCAGATGCTCGCGGCCTCGATGCGGACGAGCAGCTCGTTCTCGCCGGGGCCGGTGAGCTCGAGGGTGTCGACGGTGATGGGGGTGCTCTCGGCGAAGGGCGCCTCGGCGCCGATCTCGTTGAGCACGGCGCCGCGGATGGTGATGGTCTCCGAGGTCATGGGTCTCCGTTGATCGCTGATGACGTGAGGGGTTCCGCTGCTGGGGCGGATGCACCTGGTGCGGTGCGTTGGATCGATTCTGCAAGCCCCGGATGCGCGAATCGGTGGAGAACGCGTCATAGTTGGCCGTAGGCTGTGTGGGATTCCACACATGCGGGGAGGAGCGGCGATGCGGCGATCGGATGCGGAGGGGCGGCCGGCGGATGCGGAGGGCGCGGAGCAGGCGCCCGCGGCGGCACCGGCCGCCGATCCCGCGCATCCCGGCAACGGCGCCGCCGGGCTCGGCCTGCTCGAGCGCGCCTTCGAGCGGCTCGCGCAGGCCGAGGCCGAGCTCGAGCGCGCCCGTGCCGAGCGCGACGAGGCGCTGCGCCGCGCCGAGCTCGAGCGCCGCCTCGTGCTCGCCGACGAGGCGCTGCTCGACACCCTCGCCTCCGGCGGCGACCTCGCCTCGCTCCGCGAGGGCATCCGCCGCGCGCTCGGCCGCCCCGTGCGCATCGTCGACATGACCGTGCGCTACGACGTGCGCGACGAGGCCACCGAGGTCGGCGACGACGAGCGCCCCCTCATCGCGCTGTCGGGCCGCACCGGCGGGCCCGTCTCATCGGTGCGCGAGGGCGCGGCCGGCGCCGACGACGGCGCCGCCTACCACGTGATGGCCGCGCGCCGCGACGACGAGGTGGTCGGCGCCGTGCTCGTCGACGGCGAGCTCGACGCCGCCGACTCGGTGGTGCTGCGGCGCTGCGCGCGGATGCTCGCGACCTTCGTGAGCGCGCAGGGCCGCGCCCGCGGCGACCTCGCGCTGCGCCGCAAGGAGCTGCTCGAGCAGGTGCTCGCGCCGCCGGTCGGCGGGCTCAGCGAGACCACGCTGCGCCGGCTCGCCGAGCACGGCATCGCACCGGGCCGCCCCTTCCGCATCCTCGTCGGCGACGGCTCGCCGGCGGTGCTCCGCGAGATCGACCACCGCTTCGAGCTCGACTTCGGCGGGGCGCTGCTGCGCGCGGTGATCGGCGAGCAGCTCATCGCGCTCGTCAACGAGCGCAACTTCGCGCAGCTCCGCGAGCTGTTCGACGCCCCCGGCGCGCGCGCCTGGGGCGGCCTGCTCATCGGCCACTCGCCCGAGCTCGCCCGCATGTCGATCGTGCCGCTCGAGCTCGAGCTCGTGCAGCGGGTCGTCGGCGCCGCGCGGGCGACGGCGGGGCCGCGGCAGTCGACGCTCGTCTCGCTCGAGTCGTACGGCGCGCTCGGCGCGTTCCTCAACAGCATCAGCCTCGAGCCGACGAAGCTCGCGATCCGCGAGACGCTCGGGCCGCTGCTCGACTACGACGAGCGGCACGGCACCGAGCTGATGGCGACCGCCGGCGCCTACCTCGACCTCGGCCGCTCGGCGGCGCGCGTCGCCCACCGGCTGCACGTGCACGAGAACACGGTGCGGCAGCGCATCGACCGCATCGCGCGGCTGCTCGGCCCCGACTGGGCCGAGGGGCAGGCGGGGCTCGACCACCACATCATGCTCGCCGCCCACCGCCTGCTCGGGTGACGGCGCGCGGCCCGGCGCGGCGCGGTCGGGCGGTGCGCGGTCAGGCGGTGCGCGCCCAGACGTTGCGCGGCATCCGGTCGAGGTAGTCGAGCAGCACGCCCTCGCGCATCGCCCACGGCGACACGTCGAGCTGCTCGATGCCGAACGCCGCCATCACCTCCGAGAGCACCACGCCGCCGGCGACGATCTGGAACGCCCGGTCGGCGGTGATGCCCGGCAGCGCCGACCGCGACGCCGACGGCAGCTGCGCGAGCCGCGGCACCCAGTCGTCGAGCTGCCACTTGCGCAGCGTCACCCGATCGTTCGGGCCGATGCCGTCGTTCACCGAGCCGGCGAGCCGCGCGAGCGAGCGGATCGTCTTCGACGAGCCGACGTACTGGTCGGGGAAGGGCAGCGCTCCGAACGCCCGCACCGCCTTCGGCAGCAGCTTGCGCACGTGCTCGCGCAGGGCCTGCAGCTCGTCGTCGGTCGGCGGATCGGTGAGCAGGAAGCGCTTCGTCGTGCGGCCCGCGCCGAGCGGCACCGACATCGCGAGCTCGGGCAGCTCGTCGTCGCCGACGGCGAGCTCGAGCGAGCCGCCGCCGATGTCGACGAGCATGATGCGCCCGCCCGCCCAGACGAACCAGCGGCGGATCGCGAGGAAGGTGGTGGCCGCCTCGTCCTCGCCGGTCATCACCTGCAGGTCGATGCCGGTCTCCTTGCGGATGCGCTTGAGCAGCTTCTCGCCGTTGCGCGCCTCCCGCAGCGCGCTCGTCGCCATCGGCAGCAGCTCGTCGAGCTCGGCGTTCTTGATGAGCTTCGCGGCCGCGTGCATCGACTCCATCACGCGCTCGACGCCGCGCTCCGAGATCGAGCCGTCGGGCTGGATGTACTTCATGAGCCGCAGCACCGTCTTCTTCGACGACTTCGGCACGGGCTTCGCGCCCGGATGGGCGTCGACGACGAGCAGGTGGACCGTGTTCGAGCCGACGTCGAGAACTCCGAGGCGCATGCTCCGATCCTACGCGCGCCCGCGGGGCGGGGCGTGCGCGCCGGGGGCGCCCGGGGTGTGCGGCGCGTGGATCGCGCGTAGCATCGCAGGATGCAGGAAATCACGGTCCGCAAGGCGCGGACGGCCGACGTGGTCGCGATCCACGGGCTCATCCAGCCCTACGTCGACCGCAACATCCTGCTCGCGAAGGACCTCGTCGTGCTCTACGAGGCGGTGCAGGAGTTCTGCGTCGCCGAGGCCGCCGACGGCGCGATCGTCGGCTGCGGCGCCCTGCACGTGCTCTGGCGCGACCTCGGCGAGATCCGCACGATCGCGACCGCCGAGGGCGCCCGCGGCACGGGCGTCGGCGGCCGGATGCTCGACTTCCTCAAGCGCGAGGCGCTCGACCTCGGGCTCGAGCGGCTGTTCTGCCTCACCTTCGAGACCGAGTTCTTCGGCCGGCACGGCTTCGTGCCGGTCGCCGAGCAGATCGTCGACGAGCCGACCTACCGCGAGATCCTGCACTCGCCGGATGCGGGCACGGCCGAGTTCCTCGATCTGCCGTGGGTGAAGCCGAACACGCTCGGCAACACGCGCATGATCGCGCGGCTCTGAGGCGCATCCCGAGCGGCCGCGGGCGCGCTCGGGCCGCGCATCCGGATGCGGTGCCCGGCCGCATCCCGCCCCTCGCCCGCCGGGATGCCGACGCGGGGAAACTCCGCGCGAACGCGAGGTGAACGACCTCGACACCAACGGTTCACGTCGATGACCGAGGGCCGGGCTATCTTCTGCCGAGTCTCTGCACTTTCTCAGTCTCAGCGAAGGGTCAGCATCTTGCGATCACTGTTCAAGAAGCTCGGGGGTCTCGCGCTGTCGGCGTCCCTGGCGATGGGCGCGGTCGTCGCGTTCACCCCGCCGGCGCCGGCCCAGGCCGCGCCCGAGGGCGACGACGTCGTCATCAACGAGGTGTACGTGCGCGGCGGCTCGGCCGGCGCGGTCTACACCGACAAGTTCATCGAGCTCTACAACCCGACCGACGCCGACATCGACCTGTCGGGCTGGTCGATCCAGTACCGCTCGCCCACGGGCACCGGCGCGACGAGCCACACCGCGGTGCTCTCGGGCACGATCCCCGCGAACGACTACTTCCTCATCCAGGGCGGCACCAACGGCACCAACGGCGACCCGCTGCCGGTGACCCCCGACCTCGTGAACACCGGCGTCAACCCGGGCCAGAACGGCGGCACCCTCTTCCTCGTCGCCCACAGCGACCGGCTCACGCCGGCCACCGGCAGCCTCGCCGGCGACCCGGCCTACGTCGACGTGCTCGGCTGGGGCACCTCGAACACCTTCGAGACCGCCGCCGCCGGCCTCCTGAACATCGCCACCGAGAGCCAGCAGCGCGTCGAGGTCGGCGTCGACACCGACGACAACTCGGTCGACTTCGCCTCGGCGGCCCCCACCCCGACGAGCTCGTCGAGCGCCGGCGAGCCGGTCGACCCCGACCCGACCGACCCCGAGGACCCGGTCGAGCCCGGCGCGATCACCCCGATCACCGAGATCCAGGGCACCGGCGCGACCTCGCCGCTCGTCGGCCAGACGGTCACCACCGAGGGCGTCGTCACCGCCGTGTACCACGGCCCGAGCTCGAAGAACGGCTTCTTCGTGCAGATGCCCGGCGCCTACGACCCGGCGACCCACTCGGCCTCGACCGGCCTGTTCGTCTACTCGCCCACGCAGGCCGCGAACGTCGCCATCGGCGACTCGCTCCGAATCACCGGCGAGGTGAGCGAGTACTACGAGCAGACGCAGATCACCGCGAACACCGCTACCGCCGTCGAGAAGCTCGCCGAGCCCCTCGGCGAGGTCGTGCCCGCCGCCGCCGAGTGGCCCGCCACCGAGGCCGAGCGCGAGCTGCTCGAGGGCATGCTCATCCAGCCCGTCGGCGACTTCACCGTGAGCAACAACTACGAGCTCAACCGCTACGGCGAGATCGGCCTCGCCGCCGGCGCCGAGCCGCTCGTCACCCCGACCGAGGTCGGCGCCCCGGGCTCGCCCGAGGCGATCGCCCAGGCCGAGCAGAACGCGCAGCGCGCCGTCACCCTCGACGACGGCTCGACCGCGAACTACTCGACGAACGCGACCGCGCAGAGCACGCCGCTGCCGTACCTCACGCTCGACGCCCCCGTCACCGTCGGCGCGCCCGTCGACTTCGTGGCGCCGGTGATCGTCGACTACTCGTTCGACCAGTGGCGCTTCCAGCCCACCGAGCGCGTGATCGGCCTCGAGAACTCACCCGCGACCTTCGGCGACGTGCGCGAGCCCGCGCCGGCCGAGGTCGGCGGCGACATCACCGTCGGCACCTTCAACGTGCTCAACTACTTCACCACCCTCGGCGACACCGAGGCGGGCTGCCGCTTCTACGCCGACCGCGAGGGCAACCCGACCACCACGAACTACTGCGGCCCCCGCGGCGCCTACGACCAGGCGAACTTCGAGCGCCAGCAGGCGAAGATCGTCGAGGCGATCAACCTGCTCGACGCCTCGGTCGTCTCGCTGCAGGAGATCGAGGACTCGTCCGACTTCGGCCAGGACCGCGACCACGCGCTCTCGGTGCTCGTCGACGAGCTCAACCTCGCCGCCGGCACCGACAAGTGGGCCTTCGTGCCCTCGCCCGACAGCGTTCCCGCGATGGGCGACGACGTGATCCGCACCGCGCTGATCTACCAGCCCGCCGAGGTCTCGTTCGTCGAGGGCTCGGTCGCGATCCTCGACGACGCCTCCTTCGTCAACGGCCGCGCGCCGCTGTCGGCCGGCTTCACCGCCGTGTCGAACCCCGACGTGAAGTTCCTCGTCATGGTGAACCACTTCAAGTCGAAGGGCGGCTCGGGCACCGGCGACAACGCCGACGACACCCGCGGCCCCGCCTACTCGGCCGGCTCGTTCAACGGCGACCGCACCCGCCAGGCCGCGGCGCTCGTCGAGTTCGCCGCCGAGCAGCAGGCGGCGCAGGGCACCGACCTCGTGTTCCTCACCGGCGACTTCAACTCGTACTCGGGCGAGACCCCGATCACGACGATGACCGACGCCGGCTACCAGCTGCTCACCTCGGAGGGCGAGTACTCGTACGCCTTCGGCGGCATGGTCGGCTCGCTCGACCACGTGCTCGCCTCGCCCGCCGCGGTCGAGCTCGTCACCGGCGTCGACATCTGGACGATCAACGCCTACGAGCCGATCGCCCTCGAGTACAGCCGCTACAACTCCAACATCACCCCGCTCTACGCGCCCGACCAGTACCGCTCGAGCGACCACAACCCGGCGATCGTCGGCCTCGACATCCCCGAGGTCGCGACCCCCGGCGGCGCCCTGTCGGTGCAGTACTTCCGCGACGAGAACCTCGACGGCGCCTACGACGCGGGCTCCGACCCCACCTCGCCCGGCGGCATCCTCTACGTGAAGGACGCCGAGGGCGGCTGGTGGGGCACCGCGCGCCAGGGCGACGGCACCTTCGTGCTGCCGAACCTGCCCGCGGGCCCGGCCGAGATCTACTTCCCGGTGCCGAACTCGTACGTCTCGACCGAGGTGTTCGACACGGCCGACGCCTCGCGCCTGCCGCAGCTGCAGAACGAGCGCGTCGAGGGCGCGACCTACGTCGCGGTCGACGGCGCGGAGTCGACCTTCACGGTGGGCTCGCGCCTGTCGGCGGTCGGCACCGTCGAGATCGTGGTCGGCGAGACCGCCGAGTACGAGGCCGGCTGGTCGTCGGTGACCGCGCTCGCCGAGGTCGTCGAGGCGGGTTCGGACGAGCTCCGCGGCGACCTCGTCGAGATCGAGTTCGTGAACGGCGACGACCGCTTCGTCGCCGCCTGGACCGAGTCGACCGAGCGCTACCGCGCGGTGAAGGCCGACGGCTCGTCGTCGGCGTACTTCCTCGCCCCGACGATGGGCATCGCGCCGGTCGCCGCCGAGGGCTACGAGATCGCGGCGGTCACGGCGTTCGACGGCTCGACCGAGCTCGTCGTCACCGAGACCGACGGCGTGTGGACCGTGCCGACCGAGGGCCTGTCGGCCTCGTTCGCGCAGGTGCGCTTCGCGGTCGAGGTCGCCGCGGTCGAGACGCCCATCGTGGTGCCGACCATCGAGCTCGCGCCCGACGCCGCCGAGCGCGGCGAGACGGTCACCGCGACCCTCACCGGCTTCGAGCCCGGCGAGACCGTCGAGGTCGCCCTCGCCGACGGCACCGTGCTCGGCACGGTCGTCGCCGGCGACGACGGCACCGCGACCCTCGAGGTCACCGTGCCGGCCGAGGTCGCGCTCGGTGCGACCGAGGTCGTGGCGACCGGCGCCACCAGCGAGCGCACCGCCTCGGCGGCGCTCGAGGTGCTCGACTCGCCCGTCGTGATCGCCCCGGTCATCGAACTCGACCGCACCGAGGCCGAGGTCGGCGACGTCGTCACGGTGACGCTCAGCGCGTTCACCCCCAGCGGCGACGTCGCGCTCGTGCTCGGCGACGGCATCCAGCTCGGCACCATCGCGGTCGACGCCGACGGCCGCGGCTCGTTCGAGTTCACCGTGCCGACCACCGTGCAGATCGGCGCCCTCGAGATCGTCGCGACCGATGCGGCCACCGGCCAGTCGGCCTCGGCCGCGCTCGAGATCGTCGGTCAGCCGACCGAGGAGCCGGGCGACGACCAGCCCGGCACCGAGGAGCCTGGCGACGACCAGCCGGGCACCGACGAGCCGGGAGACGACCGCCCCGGCGCGCAGGACCCGGGCACCCAGCCGGGCGCCGGCGACCCGAAGACCGACGCGAAGGACGGCGGCCTCGCCGCCACCGGCGCCGGCGACTTCACCGCCGTGGCCGCCCTCGCGGGTCTGCTCGTGCTCGCCGGTGCGGGCACGCTGATGGCGCGCCGCAAGGCCTAGCGCCGACGCACCGCGCACGGGGCGGGGCGGGGGAGCGATCCCCCGTCCCGCCCCGTCGCGGTTCTTGCGCCTCTGCGCCTCTGCGTCTCTGCGACCGGAGTCCGGAGTCCGGAGTCCACCGTCAGGAGTCCGGAGCCCGGTGTCCGCAGCCCGGCGTCAAGGGTCCGGAGCTCGGTGCTCGGCGCCGGCGTCCGGTGCCCGGCGCCCCGCATCCTGCCCGCCCGGGCGCCCGGGGCGCCTGCCGGCGATGCCCGCCGCGCGGCGCGCGCGACGGCGGGCATCCGGCGCGTAGATTCGGCGGTATGCCCGCCCCGACGCCCTCGCCCGCCGTGTACCGGCGCCGTCGGCTCGTCGCGCTCGTGCTGCTCCTCGCGGTGATCGGGCTCGTGTGGTGGGGCGTCGCCGCCCTCATCGGCGCCATCGCCGGCGGCGGCGAGCCGGCGCCCGGCGGTACGGGCGCAGCGCCCGCACCCGCCCCATCCGCCCCGGTCACCGCGCCGCCGACCACCGGCGCACCCGCGACCGACGCGCCCGAGCCCACCCCGACCGAGCCGCCGGAGCCGCAGCGGTGCACCGCCGACGACGTCGTGGTCACCGCGCGCACCGACGCCGAGTTCTACGGCCCGGATGCGCAGCCCCAGTTCTCGATGTCGCTCGAGAACCGCTCCGAGCACGACTGCATCATCGACGTGGGCACGGCCGCGCAGGAGTACCGCGTCACCTCGGGGAGCGACGTGATCTGGGTGTCGACGCACTGCCAGCAGGAGGCGGAGCACCAGGACGTGCTGCTCGAGGCCGGCCGCACCGTCGACGCGCCCGGCCTCGGCTGGGTGCGCGAGCGGTCGACGCCCGACACCTGCGACGGCGAGCGGCCCGCGGCGGTCGCCGGCAACGCCTACTACCACTTGCAGGTCACCATCGGCGGCATCGCGTCGACGCCGGTGGTCTTCGTGCTCGAGTGAGCCGGATGCCCGCGGGACGCCGCCGCGCGAGTGCGGTCGGGTGCCGCGGCGCGCACGGCTGCACGGTCCGTTCCAAGCGGGCGGGGGAGCCGGTCACCGACTGTTCATGCTCCGTTCACCCGTGATCGGTTCGTGATGTCACCTCCGATCGTCATGGTTGCTGGGTCTTTGCTGACGATTCGATGAGGAGAATCCGCGTGACCCAGTCACCCAAGTTCGTTCGGAGCGCCGTCGCCGGCGCGGCCGGTGTCGCGCTCGCGACCGCCGGCTTCGTGGCGCCGAGCGCGTTCGCGGAGGTGCGCACCGACGGTGCGCTCATCCAGCCCACCGCCCAGGAGGGCATCACCCAGGTCAACGTGCTCACGCACAACGACTTCCACGGCCGCCTCAGCGCCGTCGAGGGCTTCGCCGCCTCGTTGCTCGCCGGTCAGGACGCCTTCGGCGCCGCCAGCACCGTCTTCGTCGGCAACGGCGACCAGATCGGTGCGAGCGAGTTCGAGTCGGCGATCCAGCAGGACCAGCCGACCATCGACGTGCTCAAGGAGCTCGGCGCGAACCAGGCGCTCACCGCCGGCAACCACGAGTTCGACGTGAGCTTCGAGGACGCCCGCGACCGCGTCGCGCCCCAGCTCCCCACCGGCCTGCTCGCCGCGAACGTCGAGTACAAGGACGGCTCGGGCAAGCCCTTCCCGACCCACGCCCTCTTCGACGTCGACGGCCTCAGCGTCGCCGTCATCGGCGCCGTGACCCAGGACACCGCCGCGCTCGTGTCGCCCGACGGCATCGCGGCCATCGAGTTCACCGACCCGGTCGCCGCCGTCAACGCGGTCGCCGCGCAGCTCTCCGACGGCGACGCCGCGAACGGCGAGGCCGACATCATCATCGCCTCGTACCACGAGGGCGGCCCGCTGTCGGAGGCGCCGCTCGCCGACAACCTCTCGAACGCCACCTTCGCCTCGCTCGTCAACGACACCGCGGCCGAGGTCGACGCGATCTTCACCGCGCACACCCACCGCCTCTACGCCTACGACGCGCCGATCGGCGACTCGACCCGCCCGGTGCTCCAGGCGAACGAATACGGCACCTACATCGGCCAGGTCGTCTTCGACGTCGACGCGGCCGGCGAGGTCGTCGCGACCGAGACGTCGCTCATCCCCGCCGACTACACCCGCGACGACCTCGGCGCCGAGTCGCAGGCCGTCTACGACCGCATCGTCGACATCAAGGCCGAGGCGCTCGCGCAGGCCGAGGTGCTCGGCGCCGAGGTCATCGGCTACCTCGACACCGAGACCAGCCGCGGCGCCGGCTTCTGGGCCGACGGCGCCATGACCGGTGCCGACAACCGCGCGCAGGAGTCGTCGCTCGGCACGATCATCGCCGACTCGATGAACGTCTGGGCGCAGCAGAACACCGCGTTCGGCTCCGACCTGTCGATCATGAACCCCGGCGGCCTCCGCTCGGGCCTCACCGCCGAGAACGGCGAGATCACCTACAAGGACGCGGCCACCGTGCTGCCCTTCACCAACAACCTCACCATCGTCGAGCTCACCGGCGCCTCGCTGAAGGCGGCGCTCGAGAACCAGTGGCAGCGCACCGCCGCCGGCGAGGTGCCCTCGCGCGACTACCTGCAGCTCGGCATCTCGTCGAACGTCACCTACACCTACGACGCCTCGCAGCCCGAGGGCTCGCGCATCACCGGCATCACCATCGACGGCGCGCCGATCGACCTCGACGCCGTCTACAACGTCACCATGCCCTCGTTCCTCGCGGCCGGCGGCGACAACTTCCACGCGATCAACGAGGCCGTCGCCAAGCACGACACCGGCTGGACCGACCTCGAGGCGTTCAAGCAGTACCTGCAGTCGCTGCCCGAGCAGAAGCTCGAGATCGATGAGCAGCGCAACGGCTTCGAGGTCGTCGGCTACTTCGACGAGACCGGCGCCGATGGCGCGTTCCCGACCGCCCCGCAGGTCGGCCAGGGCGAGTCGCTCACCTTCACCGTGAACGACGTCGACCTCCACTCGCTCGGCTTCGTGCCGAACACCGAGATCGTCGCCTACATCGGCGACGTCGAGGTCGGCACCGCCGCCGTCGAGGGCCTCACCGCCAACGGCGAGATCACCACCGCCGAGGTCACCATCACCGTCCCCGAGTCGGTCGCGGCCGGCGCCCACACCCTCACCCTGGTCGCCAACCCGACCGGCGCGTCGGTGCAGCTGCCGATCGAGGTCGTCGAGGTCGCCGCGGCCCCGACCCTCACCGTCGTGCCCGAGACGGCCACCGGCGCCGAGTCGACCGAGGGCTTCTCGTACTTCGGTCAGAACTGGAGCCCCGAGTCGCCCGTCACCATCGAGGTGACCCTGCCCGACGGCACCGTCGAGTTCATCGACGACATCACCCCCGACGCCGACGGCACCTTCGCGGGCTCGCTCACCTGGGCGACCTACGACGCCGAGACCGGTGAGCTCATCGCCGACAACCAGGAGTTCCCGGCCGGCACCTACACGGTGACCGCGACCCAGGGCGACATCGTGGTCGAGGCGACGTTCACCGTCGGCGCCGCGCCGGTCGACGGCGACGACGATGACGACACCGCCACCACCCCGATCGACCCCGCCCCGGGCGCCGACAAGGGTGACCAGCTCGCCGTGACCGGTGCCGACAGCACCGTGCTCATGGGCGGTCTCGCCCTCGCGCTCCTCCTCGCCGCCGCCGGCGCCACCCTCGTGGCCCGCCGCACCGAGGCGTAGCGACCCCGCGCATCCGCGCAGCAGCGAGCGGCCCGCATCCCACGAGGATGCGGGCCGCTCCGCGTTTCCGGGGTGGGGGCGGGGGCACCCGGTGCGCTCGGCGG
>JAAYAS010000351.1 GCA_012719255.1 Microbacteriaceae bacterium
ACCTCGTGGCGGGCGGTGCGCTGGCCGTGGCGGACGGCCACGATCTCGGCGCCCGCGCGGAACACGCGCGGACGGCCCTGGGCGGCGAGCCGCTCATCCGCGAGCGCCGTCTCGAGCTCGCGCACGCGCCGCCGCAGCTCGCGCACCTCGGCGCGCAGCTCGACGACCCGGGCGATGCCCTCGAGGCCGACGCCCGCCGCCGAGAGCTCGCCGATCTCGCGCAGCCGCGCGACGTCGGCGAGCGAGTAGCGCCGCACCCGGCCCGCCGTGCGCTCGGGCACGACGAGGCCGAGGCGGTCGTACTGCCGCAGGGTCTGCGGATGCAGCCCCGCGAGTTCGGCGGCGACGGCGATCGGGAAGACCGGGGCGTCCTCGTCGAGATCGCGGCGGTCGTCGATCACGACTGCCTCGCCTCGCGCATGAGGTCGTCGCGCGGGCTCTCGGCGGGCGACGCCGCGATGAACGCGTCGAGCGCCTGCTCCTGCTCGCGGGTGAGCCGGTTCGGCACCGTGACCGCGAGCTCGACGAGCAGATCGCCCTTCGACTTCTTGGTCTCGACGCCGCGGCCGCGCACGCGCAGGGTCTTGCCTGATTGGGAGTGCGGCGGCACCTTCACGCGCACCGTGCCGCCGTCGATGGTCGGCACCTCGATGGTGGCGCCCTTGACGGCCTCGGCGAACGTGATCGGCACCTCGACGCGGATGTTGTCGCCGTCGCGGTGGAACACCGGGTGCGGCCGCACGGTGACCTCGAGGATGAGGTCGCCGGGCTCGCCGCCGCTCGGGCTCGGGGCGCCCTTGCCGCGAAGGCGGATCTTCTGCCCGTCCTTCACGCCCGCGGGGATGCGCACCGTGATGACCCGGCCGTCGCCGGCCTGCAGGTCGATGGTGTCGCCGCGGATCGCGGTCATGAAGTTCAGCGTCGTCTGCGCGCGCTGGTCGGCGCCGCGGCGCGGGCCGCCGAAGCCGCCCGGCTGCGCGCCGAAGCCGCTCTGGGCGCCGCCGCCGAAGAGCCCGCCGAAGAGGTCTTCGTAGCTCGCGCCCTGCGGGCCGCTCGTGCGGTACGAGTAGCCGCCCGGCTGCCCGCCCTGGCCGAACAGGCCGCCGAAGAGGTCCTCGAAGTTCGCCGCACCGGGGCCGCCGGGGCCCGCCTGGAAGCGGGCACCGGCCCCCATCGCGCGGATCTGGTCGTACTCGCGGCGCTTATCGGCGTCGCTGAGCACCTCGTAGGCCTCGGAGACCTCCTTGAACCTCGCCTCGGCGGCGCTGTCGCCGGGGTTGGAGTCGGGGTGGTACTTCCGGGCGAGCTTGCGGAACGTCTTCTTCAGCTCGGCCTCGGAGACGTCCTTCTCGACGCCGAGCACCTTGTAGAAATCCTTCTCGAACCAGTCCTGGCTCGCCATGTCAGTTCACCTTCTCCCGGTGGTGTCGTTGAGCGATGCGGATGCGGCGGGTCACGCGGCGGGGACGAACACGGCGACCTTCGCCGGCCGCAGCTCGATCTCGCCGATGCGGTAGCCCGCCTCGACGACGTCGGCGATCGTCTCGACCTCGACCTCGGGGTTCGGGATCTGCGCGATCGCCTCGTGGTGCTTGGGGTCGAAGGGCTCGCCCTTCGCGCCGTACTGCTCGACGCCGAGGCGCTCGATCGCGGCGACGAGCTTGTCGGCGATCACGCGCATCGCGGTGCCCTCCTCGAGGTCGCCGGCGGTGCGGGCGCGCCCGAGGTCGTCGAGCACGGGGAGCAGCTGCTTCACGGCCTTCGCGGTCGAGTGCGCGGCGAGCTCCTCCTTCTCGCGCTCGGTGCGGCGGCGGTAGTTCGCGTA
>JAAYAS010000352.1 GCA_012719255.1 Microbacteriaceae bacterium
CACCTCAACGCCCGCGTCGACTGGTGGCCGGCGAACCCGTACCTCGGCGAGCCGCTTCCGCGCCCGACCGGCGACCCCGTGGCCGTCGTCTGAGGACTCCTCGAGCGAAGCGACTCGGCTAGCATGAACGGTTGAGGTCCGGCTGAAAAAGGAGTTCGGGAACGTGCCCTCTTCAGAATCGCTGCGCAACCGAACTCGGCCCCGCAACGCCTACTCGCTCGCGATCGCGGCGGCGACGCTGCTGTTCTTCGCCATCTCGATGCTCTGGGCGATGAACCTCCCCCACCACGACGGGCCCGACGAGCTCCGGCACCTCAACTCGATCGCACGACTCGCGGATGACAAGGGCTGGCCGCTCCCGTACGAGGCGCCGATGCTCGGCTCCATCATGGAGTCGCGGATGCAGAACGGCGCCCAGGGCGGACAAGGCTCGTTGAAGCCGCAGATCGCTCCCGACGACCGCGCGATGTTCCTCGGGCCGACCGAGTTCGCCGACCGCGATCGCGACAACATGGTGCAGCACCCGCCCGGCTACTACGGCATCGCGGCCTTCGTCGCGAAGGCCCTCGATGTGCCCGCCATGCGCTGGGACCAGGCGGCCCTCGTGCTCCGCGGAGCCTCGGCGCTCATCGTCGCCGGCGCGGTGCCGTTCATCATCGGCGCCGTCCGCTGGGCGACCGGCAGCCGACTCGTCGGAGTGCTCGGCGGGATCGGTGTGCTCGCCATTCCGTTCTTCACGACGCTCGCCGGCTACGTGTCGAACGACACGCTGCTCATCACCGCGTGCTCGGCGACCCTTTACTTCCTCTTCCGCGCGATCCGCGATCCCGAAGCCGGCGAATGGGTGCTGCCGGCGGCCGGTGCCGCGTTCGGAGCCGCCCTGTTCACCAAGGGCCTCGCGCTCATGCTCGCGCCCACCGTCGTCATCCTCGCGCTGGTGGCGGCGCGGCGCCGCAGCTCCACGGGCGCGGGCACCGCGATCCGGGTCGGCATCCCCGCGATCCTCGCCTTCGCCATCGGCGGCTGGTGGTGGCTGCGCAACCTCATCCTCCTCGGCAAGATCCAGCCGAGCCTCGCCGGTCGGCGGGAGCGACCGGAGGAGCGGATCGAGGATTACGACTTCTGGTACTTCACCGGGGAGTTCTTCTCGCGCGTGAACCGCCTGTTCTGGAGCCGCGACATGCTGCCGTCCTGGGTCGCGGTGATCGCGCTCGCCGGGCTCCTGATCGCGATCGGCATCGGCATCGGCGTCCGACGCACTCGCCTGCTGCTGCTCGCATCGCTGCTCTTCCCCGTGCTCATCACGCTGACCGTCTACCAGAACGCCCACGGCATCTACTGGGACCTCGGGCGCCCGGACCGGGGTGCGCAGGGCCGCTACATCTTCGGCGCGATCGTCGCGATCGCCGTCGCGGTCGGCGCGGTCTGGCTCGTCGTACTCCCGCGTCTGGGCCGCGTCGCGCGCCGATGGGCGGTCGTCGCCGGCATCCTCGCCCCTGTCACGATCACGCTGACGACGATGCCGTTCACCATCGAGCGCCGCTGGCTCATCTTCTGGCAGCGCCGCGGCGCCTTCCAGGACGACTCGATGTGGGTGATGGACCGGGAGTGGTACATGGGCGTGCCGCTCGCCGTCGACGTCGCGGCCGCGGTCGCTGCGCTGATCGCGATCGTCGCCCTCGTCGCACTGGCGCTGCGGCTGTCGGCCGACCACGCCGACGAGCTGCCGCGGCCGCGCGTCCGCCCGTCGGCACGGGTCCCGGCCGCGGGCCGGTAGCCGGGATCGGAAGCGCTCGAATGCACGTCGCCCCGCAGACCCAGGCCACGCCCGGCGCTCGACGCCGCTACCGGCTCGCGATCGCCGCGGCCGCGCTGCTCCTCTTCGCCGTGTCGCTGCTGTGGGGGCTCAACCTGCCGCATCACGAGGGCCCCGATGAGCTGCGGCACATCAACTCGGTCGCCCGCCTCGCCGACGACCGGGGCTGGCCGCTCCCCTACGAGGCGCCGATGCTCGCATCCGTGCGCGTCGCGCAAGCGGAGAACGGACGGCCGCCGATCGAGGGCCAGAGCGCGCGCCCCCAGGTCGACCCCGTCGACCGGAGCATCTTCATCGGCGAGGTCGATGCGAGCGACCGGGGGCTCGACAACATGGTGCAGCATCCGCCGGGCTACTACGCGATCGCCGCATTCGCGGTGAAGGCCGCCGAGATCGCCGGCCTGCGCTGGGACCAGGCGAGCATCGCGCTGCGCGCGCTCTCGGCGGCGCTCGTCGCGGGCTCCGTGCCCTTCATCATCGGCGCGGTGCGCTGGGCGACCGGCCGACGCCTCATCGGCGTGCTCGGCGGCGTCGGCGTGCTCGCCGTGCCCGCATTCACCGTGCTCGGCGGCTACGTCTCGAACGACACCCTGCTCGTGCTCGCCTGCTCGGCCACCCTCTACTACCTGTTCCGCGCCCTCCGCGATCCGGATGCCGGCGAATGGGTGCTGCCGATGGCCGGGCTCGCCTACGGCCTGGCGCTGTTCACGAAGGGCATCGCGCTGATGCTCGGGCCGACCCTCGCGATCCTCGTGCTCATCGCCGCATGGCGGCGGAGCGGATCGGTGCTCGG
>JAAYAS010000353.1 GCA_012719255.1 Microbacteriaceae bacterium
CTGCTCTCGTTCGCGACGCTGCTGCTCGCCGGCACGGGGCTCCTCGACGATGCGCGGACCCTGCTCGACGAGGCCGAGCCGCTGCTGCCGGAGGGCGATCGGCCGCTCTCGGCCCCCGGGGCTCTTCTGCACCGTCGCCGTCGACGTCGCGCTGCGCACCGGCGATTGGGACCGGGCGCGCCGGCTCATCGGCGCCGCGATGCCGAAGGTGAACGACGGCTACGCGATGTCGAGCCGGGCCGTGCTGACGGCCCAGGCCGCCTGGCTCGCGGCGATGTCGGGCGATCTCGAGCGGGCCCGCTGCTGCGCCGACATGGCCGAGGCCGCCGATCGGCAGCGCTGGCGGGTGCACGGCGGCGCTCGCGGCGTACGAGCGCGCGGCCGAGCAGTTCTCCCGCCTCGGCGCGCTCGGCATGCTCGCCGAGTGCCGCCAGGCGGCCGCCGCGGCCGAGCGCCGTCACGCCGATCGGCTCGCCTCGCTGAGCGAGCGCGAGCGGGAGATCGCCGCGCTGATCGCCGACCGGTGCACGAACAAGGAGATCGCGGTCCGGCTCGGCATCGGCGCGTCGACGGTCGCCTTCCACGTGTCGAACCTGCTCGCGAAGCTGCACCTGCGCTCGCGCGCCGACCTCGCGGCGGCGCTCCCCGCCGCCGGGTGAGCGCCGGCCCCTACACGCCGGCGCGCCGCAGCCGCGCGGTCACGCGCTCGGCGGCGCCGCGGAGGTCGTCGAGCGCCCGGCGGCGCTGCGCCTCGTCGAGCCGGGAGGCGAGCGCGACGATGCTGAGGGCGGCGACCGCCTCGCCGCCGGCGTCGAAGATCGGTACGCCGATGCCGAGCACATCGCGGTCGACCTCGCCCTCCGAGACGGCGTAGCCGAGCTCGCGGATGCGGGCGAGCCGGCCGAGCAGGTCGTCGACGTCGATGAGCGTGGCCGGGGTGAGCCGCTGCAGCGGCCGCGCGAGCAGCGACCGCAGCTCGTCCTCCGACCGCCAGGCGAGCAGCGCGAGCGCCGAGGCGCCGGCGTTCACCGGCATCTCGACGCCGGGCTCGTACGAGAGCCGCACGAACTGGCCGTACCACTCCTGCCGCTCGAGGCAGACGACCGAGCCGCCGATGAGGGCGGTGAGCAGCACCGTCTGCCGGTGGTCGTCGGCGAGATCCTTCATCAGCGGCAGCGCGAGGTCGGACACGCCGTAGCTCTGCCGGGCGAGGCGCGCGAGGTCGAGCACCCGCATCCCGAGCCGCAGCGAGCCGTCGCTCGCCGACTCGAGGAACTGCTCGCGCACGAGCGACTGCAGGTAGCGGTAGGCCGACGAGCGCCCCATGCCGAGCTCGCGCTGCAGGTCGGCGACGGTGATCGTGAGCCGGTCGTCGGCGAACAGCCCGAGGATCTGCAGCGCGCGGTCGGCGGTGGTGTTGCTGCCGCTGCGGCGCGGCCGGTCTTCGCTCATGCGACGAGCGTACGCGAAGTGTCCCGCAATTCGGTACTCGGGGCCTTCAATTCGGGACTCGACCCCGGCATGCTGACTGCATCACCCCCACGAGTCGACGGAGACCGAGCATGACCCCACCGAACGAGCGCACCGCCGACCGCGACGACGCGGTCGAGCGCGCCGACGTCGTCGTCGTCGGCGCCGGGCCGGTCGGCCTCACGGCCGCGCTGCTCCTCACCGCCGCCGGCGCGAGCGTGCTCGTGCTCGAGCGCAACCCCGGCACGAGCGACGAGCCGAAGGCGATCTCGATCGACGACGAGGCGCTGCGCACCTACGCGCAGGCCGGCGTCGGCGACCGCATCCTCTCGATCATCGTGCCGGGCACCGGCACCCGCTACTACGGCGCCGACGGCGAGCCGGTGATGCAGGCCGGCGCCGCCGTGCCCTTCCGCCTCGGCTACCCGTTCAAGAACCCGTTCGCGCAGCCCGAGCTCGAACGACTGCTGCTCGAGGCGCTCCTCGAGCGGCCCGGCGCCCGCGTCGAGTTCGGCGCGACGGTGACCGGCATCGTCACCGACGACGAGGGCGCCCGCGTCGAGTACTCGCAGGGCGGCGCGACGCACCGCGCCGAGGCGCGCTTCGCGATCGGCGCCGACGGCGGCCGCTCGACGGTGCGCCAGCGCCTCGGCATCGGCATGACCGGCCGCGCCTACGACGAGCCGTGGCTCGTCATCGACGCGCTGCGCGACCACCACAGCGAGCGCTACGGGATGCACCACGGCGACCCGAGCCGCCCGCACGTCATCGTGCCGGGCCTGCAGGGCCGCTGCCGCTACGAGTTCCTGCTGCACCCCGGCGAGGGCGAGCCCGGCGCCGAGCCCTCGCTCGAGCTCATGCGCGAGGTGCTCGCGCCCTACCGCGAGCTCGAGGCCGACGACGTCGAGCGGGCGGTCGTCTACCGCTTCAACGGCCTCATCGCCGACCGTTGGCGGTCCGGCAGCGCCTTCCTCGCCGGCGACGCCGCCCACATGATGCCGCCGTTCGCCGGCCAGGGCCTCAACTCGGGCGTCCGCGACGTCGCGAACCTCTGCTGGAAGCTCATCGCCGTGCTCCGGGGCCGCGCCCCCTTCGCGACGCTCGACAGCTACCAGGCCGAGCGCTACGACCACGCGCTCGCGATCATCCGCCTCTCGGAGCGCCTCGGCCGGGTCGTGATGACCACCTCGACGCGGCTCGCCGAGTTCCGCGACCGCCGCATCCGCGCCGCCGTCGCGACCGAGGAGGGCCGCGACTGGTTCGAGAAGATGCGGTTCCGCCCGATCGCCCGCTTCGTCGAGGGCCTCGTCGCCGACGTCGACGACGGCGACGGCGCGCGGCACGAGCTCGTCGGCCGCCAGCTCGGCCAGCCGATCGCGTTCGACACCGCCGCCGGCGCGATGCGGCGCCTCGACGCCGCGACCGGGCACGGCTGGCGGCTGTTCGCCGTCGACCTCGTCGACGAGCCCTGGCCCGACGCGCTCGTCGAGCTCGCCGAGCGCGCCGGCGCCGGCCGCTTCGAGGTGCCGCTGCGGGAGGTCTTCGTCGACGACCCGCAGGCCCCCGCCCTCATCGACCTCGACGGCCGCCTCGCCGACGAGTTCGGCCCCCTCCGCGGGCGCTACGCGCTCGTGCGCCCCGACCACGTGATCGCCGCCGTGTGGCGGCCCGAGCGGACCGACGACGCGCTCACCGCCGTGCGCGCCTGGTTCGCCTGACCCCAGCACCCCCAGAACGGAGACCCCCAGTGACCACCACCGACACCGCCACCGCCCCCGCCGAGAACCGGCTCGTCCTGCGCGAGTCGGGCGCCGCCGGCGCCCTGCGCAGCACCGCCGTCTCGCACATCGGCTTCCGGGTGCCCGACCTCGACGCCGCCGAGCGCTTCTACGGCCGCGTGCTCGGGATGCGCGTGCACGACCGCCTCGACGACGGCCGCGTGCGCCTCGGCTGGGGCGCCGGCCACCACGTGATCGAGCTGCGCGAGGGCGAGCAGGGCCTCGCCCACTACGGCTTCGAGGTGCGCGACGAGCAGGGCATCGCCGGCATCCGAGAGCGCCTCGAGGCCGCCGGCCACGAGGTCGCCGAGCTCGACCCCTCGTACCTCGACGAGGCGCTCGGCGCCGCCGAGGGCATCGTCGTCGTCGACCCCGACGGCACCCCGGTGCACTTCCACACCGAGGTCGCCCGCCAGGGCGAGAACGCCGCCGACACCGGCCGCCGCCCGATCAAGTTCCAGCACACCACGCTCGGCACCGTCGACGTGCAGCCCTTCGTCGACTTCTTCGTCGCCACCATCGGCTTCCGCATCAGCGACCAGCTCGCCGACGGCCGCTTCATGTGGCTGCGCAGCGACAAGGACCACCACACGCTCGCCGTCGTCGAGGTCGGCAAGGCCGGCGACATCGACCACTACTCGTACGACCTCGCCGAGTGGGGCGACTTCAAGGCCTGGTGCGACCGGCTCACCGAGCTCGACGTTCCCGTGCAGTGGGGCCCCGGCCGCCACGGCCCCGGCAACAACCTCTTCGTGTTCTTCGACGACCCGGCCGGCAACCACATCGAGCTCTCGGCCGAGATGGAGAAGTTCTACGACGACAACGTCGTCTACACCCCCCGCCGCTGGGACCCGACCCCGAAGTCGGTGAACCTCTGGGGCGGCCAGACGCCCCGCTGGCGCAAGACCAGCGAGCAGTAGCCGCCCGCCCGCATCCCCGACCCGCAACCGCCAAGTAAGGAAGCCCCGCATCCCATGCCCTACATCAGCTGCATCCTCGCCGGCCGCCCGGTCGTCGCCGAGCTCGACGGCGACCGCGTCGTGCCCCTCGACGGCCTCGCCGAGATCGGCGCGCAGACCCCCGGCGACGTGCTCGACCGCGCGACCCGCCGCCCCGAGCTCGCGGTGACCCTCGACGAGGTCGAGTTGCGCCCGGTCGTGCCGAACCCCGGCAAGATCTTCTGCGTCGGCCTCAACTACAAGGCGCACATCGAGGAGACGAAGCGCGAGCTGCCGACCTACCCGGTGCTCTTCCCGAAGTACGCCTCGTCGCTGATCGCGGCGGATGCGCCGATCCAGCTGCCGCCGGAGGGCGAGTACTACGACTACGAGGCCGAGCTCGCCGTGGTCATCGGCCGCGCCGGTCGCCGCATCCCCGAGGAGCGCGCCCTCGAGCACGTGCTCGGCTACACCGTCGCGAACGACGTCACGGTGCGCGACTACCAGTACAAGACCCACCAGTGGCTGCAGGGCAAAGCGTGGGACGACTCGACCCCGCTCGGCCCGGCGCTCGTGCGCCCCGACGAGGTCGACCTCTCGAAGGCCCGCATCACCACCGTGCTCAACGGCGAGGTGATGCAGGACTCCGACCTCTCGTACCTCATCTTCTCGATCGAGCGGCTCATCGCGACGGTCTCGGAGTTCACGACGCTGCAGCCCGGCGACGTCATCCTCACGGGCACGCCCGGCGGGGTCGGCTACCGCCGCGACCCGAAGGTCGTGCTGAAGCCCGGCGACGAGGTCGTCGTCGAGGTCGAGGGCGTCGGCGCGGTGCGCAACGTCTGCGTCGCCGAGCGCGTCGGCGACGCCGCCGAGTAGTGCGGGGGATGCGCGCCGACGATACGACCGCAGGGCCGGCAGGAGCACCGCGAGGGCTCGTGCCGGCCCTCGGCCTGCTCAGCAGCATGGGCCCGCTGTCGATCGCGGTGTACGTGCCGGCGCTGCCGGGGCTCATCGGCGACCTCGGCGCGAGCGACTCGGCCGGGCAGCTCACGCTCGGCGCGTTCACCTTCGGCATCGCGGCCGGGCAGCTGCTGCTCGGCCCGCTCAGCGACCGCTTCGGGCGACGGTCGATCCTGCTGCTCGGCATCGTGCTCTACATCGCGATGTCGATCGCCTGCGCGCTCGCGCCGACGGTGGGCGTGCTCATCGGCGCCCGCTTCGCGCACGGTATCGCGGGCTCGGCCGGCATCGTCGTGTCGCGCGCGGTGATCCGCGACACGATGTTCGGGGATGCGGCCGCGCGCGCCTTCGCGCTGTTCGGAGCGGTGATCGGCATCGCGCCGGTGGTGGCGCCCCTGCTCGGCGCGCTGCTGCTGCGGTGGACCGATTGGCGGGGCGTGTTCGCGGCGATGGCGGTGATCGGCGGCGGGATGCTGCTCGTCGCGCTGCGCGCCGTGCCCGAGACGCTCGCCGCCGAGCAGCGCACGCCCGCGGGGCCGCGCTCGCAGGCCGCGGCGATCGGCCGGGTGCTGTCGAACGGCGCGTTCGTCGCCTACGTGCTCGTGCTCTCGCTCGCCTCGCTCGGGCTGTTCGCCTACGTGTCGATGAGCCCGATCGTGCTGCAGCACGAGCACGGCTTCGACGAGCAGATGTTCGCGCTCGTGTTCGCGGTGAACGGCGCGGGCGTGCTCGTCGGCTCGCTGCTGAGCCGCGCCTTCACCGGGCGGCTGTCGGCGGCGCGGCTCGCGGTGATCGGCATCGGCACCGGCGCCGTCGGTGCGGTGGGGCTGCTCGTGGCGGCGCTCGTCGAGGCGCCGCTGCCGTTCGTGCTCGCGGCGCTGTTCGTCGCGGTGCTCGTGCACGGCGCGAACATCGGCAACCTCACCGGGCTCGCGATGACCGCGATCCGGCGCGACGCCGGCGTCGCCTCGGCGGTGCTCGGGGCGGTGCAGATGTCGATGGGCGCGTTCGTGCCGCCGCTCGCCTCGGCGGGCGGGGCGACGGCGCTCGTGATGGGCATCACGATGTCGGCGGGCCTCGTCGGCGCGCTCGTGCTGCTGCTCGTGATCCGCCGGCGGGCCTGATCGCCGCGATCGGCCCGCCGTGCGGAACGCCCATGGTGCAAACGTGCAAGAAAATGTATTCTTGAGGAACTCTGCACTATTGACGCGGGCACGGCGATGACGCCGGCGCCGCGGCCGAAGGGTGGTCCTGCATGATCGACAAGTCCTGGGCGACGGCCGACGAGGCCGTCGCCGACGTGCCCGACGGGGCGACGGTGATGATCGGCGGCTTCGGCCTCGCCGGTCAGCCCGTGCGCCTCATCGACGCGCTCATCCGGCGCGGCGCGCGCGATCTCACGATCGTGAACAACAACGCCGGCAACGGCGACCACGGCCTGGCGGCGCTGCTCGCCGCCGGCTGCGTCCGCAAGATGATCTGCTCGTTCCCGCGTCAGCACGACTCGTGGGTGTTCGACGAGCTCTACCGCACCGGCCGCATCGAGCTCGAGCTCGTGCCGCAGGGCAACCTCGCCGAGCGCATCCGCGCCGCCGGCGCCGGCATCGGCGCGTTCTACACGCCCACCGGCGTCGGCACCCAGCTCGCCGAGGGCAAGGAGATCCGCGAGTTCGACGGCCGCGCCTACGCGCTCGAGCTGCCGATCCGCGCCGACTTCGCGCTCATCTCGGCCTACCGCGCCGACCGCTGGGGCAACCTCGTCTACCGCAAGACGGCCCGCAACTTCGGGCCGATCATGGCCGCCGCCGCGGCGACCACGGTGGTCGAGGTGGACCGCATCGTGCCGCTCGGCGAGCTCGACCCCGAGGTGATCGTCACCCCGTCGATCCACGTCGACCGGGTCGTCGAGATCGGCCGCCGGGCCTGGCTCGACGAGGACGAGCGCCTCGTCGTCGGCGAGGAGGCGGCGGCATGACCGGCCGGCTCTCACGCGCCGAGGTGGCGCAGCGCATCGCCCGCGACATCCCCGAGGGCTCGGTGGTGAACCTCGGCATCGGCGCCCCGACGCTCGTCGCCGACTTCCTGCCGGCCGAGCGCGAGGTGCTCCTCCACACCGAGAACGGGATGCTCGGCATGGGCCCGAGCCCCGCCGCCGGTCACGAGGACCCCGACCTCATCAACGCCGGCAAGCAGCCCGTCACCGAGCTGCTCGGCTGCGCCTACTTCCACCACGCCGACTCGTTCGGCATGATGCGCGGCGGGCACATCGACATCTGCGTGCTCGGGGCGTTCCAGGTCGCGCAGAACGGCGACCTCGCGAACTGGTCGACCGGCGCGCCGAACGCGGTGCCGGCGGTCGGCGGCGCGATGGATCTCGCGACCGGGGCGAAGCAGGTGTTCGTCTTCACCGACCTGCTCACCCGCGACGGCGCGCCGAAGCTCGTCGCCGAGTGCGACTACCCGCTCACCGGCGTGGGCTGCGTCGACCGCGTGTACACCGATCGCGCGGTGCTCGACGTCGTCGACGGCGGCTTCGCGGTGCGCGAGCGCTTCGGCGGCACGACCCACGAGGAGCTCGAGGAGCTGCTCGGACTCCGGCTCGGCGTCGTCGATCTCGACGCCGATTCGAACGAATAGTATATTTTCACGCAAGAATGCACTATTGTGGTCAGGGATGCGGCAAGCGCATCGATCACAGCGTGGTGAACGAAGGAGAGAACTGTGGGCGCACGACGTGGGCACGAGTACCTGGAAGGCCTGAACGACGACCGCGAGGTCTGGTACGGCGCCGAGCGCATCAATGTCGCGGAGCACCCCGTGTTCGCGGGATCGGTCCGCGGCATGGCGGACTACTTCGACTACCAGTGGGAGCACCAGGACGACTGCCTGTTCCCGAGCCCCGACACGGGCGACCTGATCAGCGTCGCGCACCTGCGGCCGCGAAACGACGACGACATCGCTCGCCGGCACCGCGCGTTCGACCGCTTCGCCCGCTACTCGGTCGGCATGCTCGGCCGCACCCCCGACTACGTCAACGTCGTGCTCGCCGGCCACGTGTCGCGCACCGACCTGTGGGAGCAGGCCTCCGACCCGAAGTACTACGAGCGCATCTCGAACTACCAGAAGTTCGTCGCCGAGAACGACCTCGCCCTCACCCACACCATCGTGCACGCGAACATCGACAAGTCGATCGGCGAGCTCGACGGCGCGAACGCCGACCTCACCCTGCAGGTCGTCGACCGCACCGACGAGGGCATCGTCGTCCGCGGCGCGAAGCTGCTCGCCACCCTCGGCCCGATCGCCGACGAGTGCTACGTCTACCCGGCCACCCCCATCCGCCCGGGCTACGAGA
>JAAYAS010000354.1 GCA_012719255.1 Microbacteriaceae bacterium
CTCGGCGTCACCGGCGGCCGTCCGGTGTTCTGACCCGCCCCGCCGCACCCGGCCCGCCCGGAAACGCTGTCGGCCCCGGCCTCCCGCGAGGGGAGCCGGGGCCGAGTGGGGCGAATGACGGGTTTTGAACCCGCGACCTCCTGGACCACAACCAAGCGCTCTACCAACTGAGCTACATCCGCCATGGCCGCGCCGCGAGGCGTGCGCGACAACTCACAGATGCTACCTCATTTTTCGAGGTGGGGTGCGAACTCCTCGACGACGCGGCCCGAGAGCGCCTTGAGCACCGCCGAGTCGGGGCCCGGCAGCGGCAGGCACATCGCCTCGCGGTAGTACCGCAGCTCGCGGATCGACTCGAGGATGTCGGCGGCGGCCCGGTGCCCGCCGTGCTTCTCGGGCGCGTTGAAGTAGACGCGCGGGTACCAGCGGCGGGCGAGCTCCTTCAGCGTCGACACGTCGACGCTGCGGTAGTGGAGGTGCGCGTCGAGCTCGGGCATGTACTTCGCGATGAACATCCGGTCGGTGCCGATCGTGTTGCCGGCGATCGGTGCGGTGCGGGTGGCGGGCACGAAGCGGCGCACGTACTCGAGCACCTGCGCCTCGGCGTCGGCGACGCTCGCGCCGTTCGGCATCTCCTCGATGAGGCCCGAGTCGGTGTGCATCTGCGTGACGAAGTCGTTCATGTGCTCGACGGCCGCGTCGGACGGCTTGATGACGATGCTGAAGCCCTCGTCGTCGACGAGGCGCAGGTCGAAGTCGGTGATGTACACCGCCACCTCGCAGAGCTCGTCGTGCTCGAGGTCGAGCCCGGTCATCTCGCAGTCGATCCAGACGAGTCGGTCGTTCGCAGTGCTCATGCCCGCCATCGTAGTGACGCGCGATGAGTACGCTGTCGGTATGCCTCCGTAGCTCAATGGAGAGAGCAACGGCCTTCTAATCCGTCGGTTCCCGGTTCGAATCCGGGCGGGGGCGCTCGTCCCCGTCCGCGCCGAGGAAGCGAGGCATCCCATGACGGTCACCCGCGAGGCGGTCATCGGCGCCGCCGTCGGCCTGCACGCCCGGCCGGCGAGCCGGTTCGTGCAGGAGGTGCAGGCGCTCGGCCTGCCGGTGTCGATCTCCGCGCCGGGGCGGCCGGCGGTCGATGCGCGGAGTCTGCTCTCGGTGCTCACCCTCGGCGTCGCGCACGGCGAGACCGTCGAGCTCGCCGTCGACTCGGCGCCCGAGGATGCCGAGCGGGCCGCCGCGGCCCTCGACCGGCTCGTCGAACTGCTCGCCGTCGACCACGACGCGCCCGAGGCATGACCGGCGCGATCGGCATGACCGGCCCCTGCTCGACCGGCCCCTCCTCGGCCGGCCCCTGCTCGACCGGCCCGGCAGGCCTCACCGACCTCGGCGCGACCTGCCCCGTCACGGGCGAGCCCGGCGCGATCGAGCCCGGCGCATGACCGGCCCCGCCGCCGGCGCGCCGCGCGCCCGGACCGCGTCGGGGATGCGGCTGCGCGGCATCGGCGCCGCGCCCGGCATCGCGGTCGGGCCGGCCGTCGTCGTCGGCACCGCGCGGATCGCGCCGCCCGGAGAGCGCGCCGACGACCCCGCCGCCGCCGAGGCCGCCGCGACCGCCGCCCTCGCCGCGGTCGCCGACGAGCTCGAGGCCCGGGCCGCCGCCGCGAGCGGCGCCGCCCGCGACGTGCTCGCCGCGACCGCGATGCTCGCCCGCGACCCCGGCCTCGCCGACGCCGTCGCCGCCCGCACCGCCGACGGCGAGGGCCCGGTCGACGCGCTGCACGGCGCCGTCGAGCACTGGTGCGAGCGGCTCGCCGTGCTCGGCGGGACGCTCGCCGAGCGGCAGACCGATCTTCGCGACGTCTTCCAGCGCGCCGCCGCGCGGCTGCTCGGCGTCGCGCCCCCGGGCATCCCGCCCCTCGCCGAACCGAGCGTGCTCCTCGCCGACGATCTCGCGCCCGCCGACACCGCCGGGCTCGACCCCGCGCTCGTGCTCGGCCTCGTCACCGAGCGCGGCGGCCCCACCTCGCACACCGCGATCATCGCCGGGCAGCTCGGCATCCCCGCCGTCGTCGGCGCCGCCGGGGCGCTCGCGGCCGCCCCCGCACGCATCGCGCTCGACGGCACCACCGGCGAGACGCTGCTCGACCCCGATGACGACGCGGCCGCCGAGCTCGTGCGCCGCGCCGAGCGCCGCCGGGCGCTCGCCGGCACCGCGCAGGGCCCCGGCTCGACGAGGGACGGCCATCGCGTCGCGGTGCTCGCGAACATCGGCGGCGCCGACGACGCCCGCCGCGCGGTCGCCGCCGGCGTCGAGGGCGCCGGCCTGCTGCGCACCGAGCTCTGCTTCGTCGACCGGGTCGCGGCGCCGACCGTCGACGAGCAGGCCGAGCTCTACCGCCGCGTGCTCGCCGAGCTCGACGGCCGCACCGCCGTCGTGCGGGTGCTCGACGCCGGCGCCGACAAGCCGCTCGCGTTCGCCGACCCGGGCCCGCAGGAGAACCCCGCGCTCGGGGTGCGCGGCGTGCGGTTGCTGCGCGAGCGCCCGGAGCTGCTCGACGCGCAGCTCGCGGCGCTCGCCCGGGCGCGCGCCGCGACCGGTGCCGAGCTGCGGGTGATGGCGCCGATGGTCGCCACCGCCGAGGAGGCCGAGTGGTTCGTCGCCCGCTGCCGCGCCGCGGGCCTGCCGAGCGCCGGCGCGATGATCGAGGTGCCCGCCGCCGCCCTGCGCGCCGCCGAGGTGCTCGCCGGCTGCGACTTCGCGTCGATCGGCACGAACGACCTCGCGCAGTACCTCTTCGCCGCCGACCGCGCCGAGGGCCGGCTCGCGCCGCTGCTCGACGGCTGGCAGCCGGCGCTGTGGCAGCTCGTCGACGCGGCCGTGCGCGGCGCCGGCGACGTTCCCGTCGGCATCTGCGGCGAGGCGGCCGGCGATCCGCTACTCGCCTGCGTCGCGGTCGGCGCCGGCGTCGGCTCGGTCTCGGTCTCGGTCGGCCGGGTCGGGCTCGTGCGCGCCGCGCTCGCCCGCCACGATCTCGCCACCTGCCGGCGGATGCTCGCGGCGGTGCTCGGCGCATCCTCGCCCGAGCGGGCGCGCGAGGCCGTCGGCGAGCTCGCCGACCCGGAGATCGCCGCGCTCGCCGGCTGAGGGGCGTCAGCCGCGGTCGGTCGGCGCCGGTCCGTCGCCCGGCTCCGGCGGTGCGGCCTCCTCGGCCGGTCGGCCGGCGCCCGAGGCGTGCTGCGCCGCGTAGAGGTCGTTCATCGCCTTCGTCGTTCGCTCGGCGCCGTGGTCGCGCGACTCGTCGGGCACCTCGCCGGCCTTGCGGCGGCGCTCGTAGATCTGCCCGCGGCGCCAGAGCACGCCGCCGCCGACGATCGCCGCGATGCCCGAGGCGGCGAAGATCGCGATCTTCGCGAGCTCGTGCGCCGGGTGGCCGGCCGGGAACGACAGCTCGGCGACGAGCAGCGACACCGTGAAGCCGATGCCCGCGAGCATCGCGAGCGCGAACACGTCGGGCCAGCGGATCGACCGGTCGAGCTCGATGCCGCGGAAGCGGGTGGTGATCCACACCGCGAGCGTGATGCCGATCGGCTTGCCGACCACGAGGCCGACGATGATGCCGAGCGACACCGGGGTGAGCAGCGCGGCCGCGCCCCCGTCCATCCCCGAGAACGGCACGCCCGCCGAGAAGAACGCGAAGATCGGCACGCAGATGCCCGCCGACAGCGGCCGGAACCGGTGCTCGAACTCCTCCGCGAGGCTCGGGCCGTCGGCCCGGTCGAGGGTGCCGCGCTTCGGGCGCACCGGCACCGCGAAGCCGAGCAGCACGCCGGCGATCGTCGCGTGGATGCCCGATTCGTAGATGAGCGCCCACGCGAGCAGGCCGATCGGCAGCAGCACGAACCAGGCGGCGCCCTTGTCGTTGCGGAACAGGTCGCGGCGGCGGTGCGCGATGAGCCAGTAGGCGGCGAGCGGCACGATCGCCGCGATGAGCGCCCACACCTTGAGGTCGGTCGTGTAGAAGATCGCGATGATCGTGATCGCGATGAGGTCGTCGACCACCGCGAGCGTGAGCAGGAACGTGCGCAGTGCGAGCGGCAGCTTGCTGCCGACCACCGCGAGCACCGCGATCGCGAACGCGATGTCGGTCGCCGTCGGGATCGCCCAGCCGCGGATCGTGCCGGGGCTCGAGAGGTTGAGCGCGACGAAGATCAGCGCCGGCACGACGACGCCGCCGAACGCGGCCGCGATCGGCACCACGGCGCGCTTCGGCGAGCGCAGCTCGCCCGCGACGAACTCGCGCTTCAGCTCGAGCCCGGCGAGGAAGAAGAACACGGCGAGGAAGCCGTCGGCGGCCCAGTGGCCGACCGTCATCGAGAAGTCGAACTCGCCGAGGCGGAACCCGGCGGTGCTGTCGCGCAGCCCCGTGTACCAGTCGCGCAGCGGCGAGTTCGCGAGGATGATCGCGACCGCCGCGGCGACGATCAGCAGCGCGCCGCCGATCGTCTCCTTGCTCATGATCGCGCTGATGCGCGCGAGCTCGTTGCGGTCGGTCGGCGCGAAGGCGCGGGTCACGCCGTTGTCGGCGGGGGCGGGATGCGGGGGCTGCGCGGGGGAGCCGGGCTCGGTGGGCGTCGTCGTCGACATGGGCACCTCTGGTCGGGGAGGGGAACGGGATTCCGGCCCGCGACGGCGATCGCCGCGGCCGTGCCGACCAGACTTCCCGGCTCACCGCCCGCCAGTCTAACGGTCGCGGGCGACCCGCTCGCGCCCAGCCGCATCCGGGGCGCCGATGGCAGGATGCGGGCATGCGCACTCTGCAGCCCCGGATCATCGCCGAGCTCGGCGTCGCCCCCGTCATCGACCCCGCCGTCGAGATCGACCGCCGCGTCGGCTTCCTCGCCGAGTACGCCCGCGCCACCGGTGCGGGCGGCTTCGTGCTCGGCATCTCGGGCGGCCAGGACTCGACGCTCGCCGGCCGCCTCGCCCAGCTCGCCGTCGAGCGGCTGCGCGCCGGCGGCCACGACGCCCGCTTCGTCGCGATGCAGCTGCCCCACGGCGTGCAGCACGACGAGGACGACGCGCGGGCGGCCGTCGAGTTCGTCGCCGCCGACACCACGATGACCGTGAACATCGCCGCCGCGGTCGAGGGCCTCGACGAGGGATTCGGCGAGACGCGGCTCACCGACTTCACCCGCGGCAACAACAAGGCGCGGATGCGGATGATCGCGCAGTACGCGATCGCCGGCGACGAGCGGCTGCTCGTCATCGGCACCGATCACGCCGCCGAGGCGGTCACCGGCTTCTACACGAAGTTCGGCGACGGCGCCGCCGACGTGCTGCCGCTCGCGGGCCTCACGAAGGGACAGGGCGTCGAGCTGCTGCACACGCTCGGGGCGCCCGAGCGGCTCTACCGCAAGGTGCCGACGGCCGACCTGCTCGGCGGCATCCCCGGCCGGCCCGACGAGGTCGAGCTCGGGGTGCGCTACGCCGACATCGACGCCTACCTCACCGGTGCGGAGGTCGACGAGGAGGCCGCCGAGCGGATCGAGGGGCTCTGGTGGCGCTCGCGGCACAAGCGCGCGCTGCCGGTCTCGCCGGCCGACGACTGGTGGCGCGAGGACGCGCCCGCCTGAGCCGCGGCGCGCGGGTCAGGCGGCGCCCGGCACTCCGAGCACGCGGGCGAGCACCTCGTGCTGCGGCGAGCGCGGCACCTCGCGGCCGTCGAGGTGGGTGATCGGCGCGAGCACCCGCCCCGATGAGAGCAGCCAGGCGCCGCGCACGCGCTCGAGGTCGTCGAGCCGGAGGTCGGCGAACTCGAGGTCGAGTCCGGCGCCGGGGGCCGCGGCGAAGAGCGCCTCGAGCGTCGTCGACTTGAGGATGCCGTCCTGGGCCGGCGTGCGCAGGGCGCCGTCGAGATCGACGACGAGCGTCGAGGTCGGGCCCTCGAGCAGTCGGCCGTTCGGCGTGACGAACAGCGCGTCGTCGGCGCCGTTCGCGACGGCCCAGCGCTTCGCGGCCATGTTGATGCCGTACGAGAGGCTCTTCGCGCCGGGCAGCAGCCACGGCAGGTCGACGGTGCCCTCGGCCTCCATGCCGCGGTCGAGCACGACGACGCGCACGCCCTCGCGCTCGCGGATCACCGCGGGCGACATCGGCGAGAGCATCGCCCAGGCGCTCGGCCCGGTGCCGCCGGTCTCGGCGCCGCGGGTCATCACGAGCCGCACGACGCCCTCTGGGGAGCGCTGCCAGTCCCAGGCGTCGACGAGCGCGTCGACGGCGCGGCGGAAGCCGGCCTCGTCGGGCTCGGGCAGCGCGAGGATGCGCGCCGAGGCGGCGAGCCGCTCGAGGTGCGCGTCGAGGCCGTCGACGACGCGCTCGCGCACGTGGGCGACGTCGAACACGCCGTCGCCCCGCACGACGCCGAGGTCGTCGGCGCGCACGATCGGCGTCGTCACGTCGACGAGCGTGCCGTCGAGGAGCGCGACGATCGGCGCCGGCAGGGGCGCGGACCCGTCCCGCGACGCGGCGTCGGCGCAGGCGGGCGCGGGGGTGGCGGAGGCGGTCGCGGCGGGCGTGTCGGTCATGGCGCCAGCGTACTCCCGGGCCCCGAGCGCCGACCCGGCCCCGGGCGCCGACCCGGCCCCGGGCGCCGACCCGGCCCTGAGCGCCGACCGGGCCCGAGCAGC
>JAAYAS010000046.1 GCA_012719255.1 Microbacteriaceae bacterium
CGCAGCCGGGCCGGACCCGGGCGGCGGCCTCCGGGGGCCGGGCGCGGCTCGCGGGCGGTGGCGATGCGGCGCCCGGGCGGGAGCGCCCGACCCCGTGCTCGATGCCCCACCGCGCGGAGACGACGGCGCCGCCGCATCCGGGCGGATGCGGCGGCGCCGTGCGGCGGGGCTGCGGGCTACGCGCCGGCGGCCTCGAGCACGCCGGGGAGCCACTCGAGCGCGACGTCGCTCGGGAGGTCCCACGACGAGGCGTCGTGGCGGCCGTACTCGCCGACGCGCTCGGCGCCGAGCTCGGCGAGGCGGCGGTCGATGATCTCGCTGCCCTGGCTGTAGGTCTCCTCGTAGAAGGTGTCGCCGAGGCCGAACATCGCGTAGCGCAGGCCCGAGAGGTCGCCCTCGAAGCCGGCGAAGCGCTCGTAGAACGGCTGCGCGGTGTTCGGCAGCTCGCCCTCGCCGTGCGTCGAGCAGACGACGAGGTAGAAGCGGTCGGCGGTGAAGTCGGCCGGGTCGAAGTCCTGCAGGTCGACGACCTCGGCGCTGTGCTCGCCCTCGTTGAGCTTGTCGGCGAGGTCCTGGGCGATGAGCTCCGAGTTGCCCGACTCGGTGCCGTAGAGCACGGTGATGTCCATGTGAAGCGTTCCTCCGGTGATGTGGATGGGGTTCTGAGCTGGGTGAGTGACGGGGGCGGGATGCGCGCGGCTCAGCCGTGCGCGACCGCCACCATCTCGTCGTGGTCGATGAACTTGCGGCGGATGCGGTCGTCGCCGGCCTGCTTCGCCTCGGCGGTGTCGATGCGCAGCCACTGCTCGAAGCTCACGGCGCGGTCGCGCACGTGCTGGGGCAGCGACTCGTAGCCGCCCCGGTCGTCGGCGATCGGGGTGCGGCCGCTCGCGACGTCGGCGACGATCTCCTTCGCGACCTCGACCGAATCGGCGCGGTTCGCGGGGATCGCGCCGTGCGGGCCGCGCTTGAGCCAGCCGGCGCGGTAGAGGCCGGGCTCGAGGAAGCCGTGCTCGCTCGGGGCGAAGTCGATGTCCTCGGCGTAGTGCCAGTGGCCGGGCGCGTTGACGTCGAAGCCGATCGCCGAGATGACGGTGTCGGCCTCGATGACGGTCGGCTCGCCGGCGGGCGCCGCCGCGAGGTGCACCTTCTCGACGCGGCCGTCGCCGGTGACCCGGCCGGGTTCGGCGCCGAACACGAAGTGCACCTCGACGCGCGGGTCGTCGACCTCGAGGTCGGCGAGCGCGGCGATCGCCTGCTCGCGCTTCACGCCGAGGGCGTTGTCGGCGGCGGCGGGGGAGGTGTTCGCGTAGGTGAAGCGGACGCCCGGCACCTTCGCGAGCTCGCGCACCATCGCGACGTCGGCCTTCGCCGAGGCGATCGGCGAGCGGCTGAGCACGGTGACCCGCTTCGCGGGCGCGGCGAGGTACTGGTCGAGCGCCTCGGGGGCGACGTCGCTGCCGGCGTAGTCGTCGGCGGTCTTGATGAGGAAGCGCACCATGTCGATGGCGACGTTGCCGGCGCCGACGACGACGACGCGCTCGCCGATGGCGGGCATCGGGATCGCGGGGCGCGGCACGGCGTTGAGCGCGTTGATGAGGTCGCCCGAGGGCAGCACGCCCTCGAGGCGCGAGCCCGGCACGCTGAGCATCCGGTCGCGCCAGCGGCCCGAGGCGAGCACGACGAGGTCGAACGCCTCGCGCAGCTCGTCGAGCGAGAGGTCGCTGCCGATCTCGATGTTGCCCGCGAAGCGCACGTCGCCGTTCGCGAACGCGCGGTCGAACTGTCGGGTGATCGCCTTCGTGTGCTGGTGGTCGGCCGCGACGCCGTAGCGGATCAGGCCGTAGGGGGCGGCGAGCCGGTCGAACACGGTGATCTCCGCGTCCTTCCAGGTGCGCTTCAGCGCCTGCGCGACGAAGCAGCCGCTCGGCCCGCTGCCGACGATCGCGATGTGCCGGGGAGTGGGTTCGGTCATCCGGGGGTCCTTCCGCCGTTGGAGCCTCGACCCGGGCCCGGTGCCCGGCCGGCGCAGCGCTGCGCCGACGGTCGAGTAAAAGATCTGTTTCTCGATCATTACCTATCCGTGCGCATCGGGCAAGTGCATCCGGGGCCCGTCTCGGCCGGGAGGCACCGCCTGCATGAGTTCCGTGATTTCCGATCCCGGGGTTGCACGGTGCCGCGGGCTGTGATTCTATTCACTCACCAACGAAGGTTTAGTCGCCCGGTCTCAGTGCAGAGGTCGAGGAGCGACGAGAAAGGGCAAGTGATGAGCCTTACCGGAACCCCCACCGAACTGCCGTACTTCGACATCTCCGACCCGTCGTTCTCGATGTCGTCGGAGGCCGTCCGCGACGCCCGCGAGCAGTCGTGGATCGCGAGGACCAACTACGGCTACGCCGTCCTCCGCTACAAGGAGGTCGAGGAGCTGCTGAAGAGCCCCAAGCTCTCGCAGGGCTCGGCGAAGTGGCCCGACCACCACGGCGTGCACTCGGGCATCTTCTACGAGTGGTGGTCGAAGAACCTCCTCGTGCTCGAGGGCGACGAGCACCACCGCATCCGGCGCCTGCTCAACCCGGCGTTCTCGCCGACCGCCGCGCGCCGGCTCATGCCCGAGTTCGTCGCGCTCGCCGAGGAGCTCGTCGACGGCTTCATCGACAAGGGCGAGGCCGAGTTCGTCGCCGACTTCTCGGAGCCGTTCGCGACCCGCGCGCTGTGCATCATGCTCGGCCTCGACCACAAGCACTGGCAGTTCATCGCCGAGCACGCGAACACGATCGGCTACGCCCTGAGCATCACCATCAAGGAGGACATCGACCGCGTCGACGCCTCGGTGAAGGAGCTCTACGACTTCGTCGAGGAGCTCATCCAGGAGCGCACCGCGAACCCCGGCCAGGACGTCGTCTCGCGCCTCGTGCAGTTCAGCGAGTCGGGCGACAAGCTCTCGGGCGAGGAGCTCCGCAACGCGATCGTGCTCATGCTCTTCGGCGGCATGGACACCACCCGCAACCAGCTCGGCCTCGCGCTGCAGACCTTCATCCGCAACCCCGAGGAGTGGGAGAAGCTCGCCGCCGACCCCGAGCTCGCCGGCCCCGCCCTCGAGGAGGCGCTGCGCGTCAACCCGACCACCCGCTGGGTCACCCGCGAGGTCGTCGAGGCGTTCGAGTTCGAGGGGGTCGAGTTCGAGCCGGGCACCACGGTGCACCTGTTCACCTACACCTCGGGCAACGACCCGGTCGCCTACCCCGACGGCGAGGTCGACATCACCGCGACCGACCGCAAGCCGCACTTCACCTTCGGCGGCGGCGTGCACCACTGCCTCGGCCACTACATCGCCCGCGCCGACATGTCGGCCGCGCTGCCGGTGCTCGCCAAGCGCCTCACGAACATCCAGTGCCCCGGCGGTGACGAGTGGCTGCCCGACTCGGGCAACACCGGCCCCGTCAAGTACCCCATCACCTTCGACAAGCGCGCCTGAGCGGCGCCGTCGAACCGACGTTCCACAATCAGAGAGACAAGGACACCGATGTCCATCACCGACAACATCGTGCAGAACCTCGACGGCGAGCCGCACCTGAAGAAGCTCATCGAGGACGCCGGCCTCAAGGGCAGCAACCTCACCGACACCTACCACGAGGCCGTCGACGAGGCGCTCGGCGACAACGACGCCCTCGGCCGCCACATCGAGGCGAACCTCCAGGACGACACCGTCGAGCAGGTCAAGGAGGCGATCGAGCGCTCGGGCGTGAAGTACCTCTACTACATGATCCCGACCCTCGGCTCGCGCACCGTGGCGAAGATGGTGCCCGCGAAGCACATCGTCCGCAACCTCGAGAAGGGCATCAGCTTCCACCGCACCGCCCTCAGCGACCTGCAGACCGACATCTTCGGCAACCTCATCGGCGGCGGCGTCGAGGCGAAGGAGTTCGTCGGCATCCCGCAGCCCGAGACCTTCCAGCAGCTGCCCTGGGACGGCGAGGTCGGCCGCATCTTCTGCGCCGCCTACGAGCCCACCCACCTCCCCGAGGTCGGCGGCCGCCCGAACGCGGTCGACTCGCGCGCGAACATGCAGCGCACCCACCAGCTGTTCAAGGACGTCTTCGGCCTCACCATGAAGTCGGGCACCGAGCCCGAGATGGTGTGGGCGGGCAAGTCGATCGAGCCGAACCTCATCCCGGGCCACAGCCCCGCCTACCAGGTCGAGAACCTCGAGGTGATGCGCCCGATCTTCAAGCGGCTCGAGGAGTACTGCGAGGCGCTCGACTTCGACATGATCGAGGGCGACTACGAGGACAAGGGCCAGATCGAGCTGAACTGGAACTTCGACGAGATCGAGCGCACCGCCGACCGACTCGTCACCTACCGCCAGGTCTGCTCGCAGGTCGCGCGCGAGTTCGACGTCGAGGCGAGCTTCATGCCGAAGCCCTACCTCGGCTCGATGGGCAACGGCTGCCACCACAACATCTCGCTGTGGACCGAGGACGGCACGAACACGTTCATTCTCCCCGGCGTCAGCGAGCTCCACATGTCGCAGCTCGGCCGCTGGGCGATCGGCGGCATCCTCAAGCACGCCCCCGGCATGATGCTCGTGATGGCGTCGACGGTGAACTCGTACAAGCGCTTCTGGGACCCGGGCCAGTTCGCCCCGGCCCGCGCGAACTGGGGTCTCGACGACCGCGGCTCGCTCGTGCGCATCTCGGCGAACGGCCGCGCGGAGGTCCGCGTGCCCGACTCGGCCGTGAACCCCTACCTCTCGCACGCGCTGCTCATCGCGGCGATCGCCGACGGCATCGGCAACCAGATCGAGCCGCCGAAGGCGGGCGAGGCCGGCGAGGCCCTGCCGCTCTCGCTCGGCGAGGCGATCGACGCGTTCCGCGCCGACGACTACCTCCAGCGCGCGCTGCCCGACAAGCTCGCCGAGATCTACCTCGAGATGAAGGCCGACGAGTGGGCCCGCTACAGCGGCGCCGTCACCCAGTGGGAGTTCGACCAGTACTGGCAGGCGATCCCGTGACCGGCCGCCAGCAGATCCGCTTCGCCTGCATCGACTCCGAGGCGGCGCCCCTGTTCGACGCCTCCCGCGACGGCGGCATCACCCGCACCGGCTACGAGCCGGAGGTCGCGCAGCTCGTCGCCGACGAGCTCGGCCTCGAGCTCGTCTGGCACATCGTGCCGTGGGACGAGATGATCCCCGCCGTGCAGCGCGGCGAGGCCGACGCCGTCTGGTGCGGTCAGGGCATCATCCCCTCGCGCCAGGAGCAGGTCGACTTCACCCGCCCCTACGCGGTGTTCGACGAGGCGGTGCTCGTGCGCGCCGGCGACCCGGCCCGCTCGCCGGAGGACCTGCGCGGCTACCGCGTCGCGGCGATCGAGGGGAGCGCGAACATGCGCCTCGCCGAGACGTTCCCCGGCGCCGAGCTCGTGCCCTTCGGCGCCAGCGACGACGTGTTCGCCGACATGATCGAGGCCGTGCGCTCGGGCGAGGTCGACGCGATGGTCGACGACGACCTCGTCACCGTGCCGCTCGGCGACGAGCCCGACTTCGACCTCGCGTTCGTCGCCCCGACCCGCAACCCGTGGGGCGTCGGCGTCTCGAAGGAGAACCACGAGCTGCTCGCCGCGCTCGACGGCGCGCTCGCGAAGGTGATCGCCGACGGCCGGCTCCGCGCGGTGTGGGAGAAGTGGCTCACGAACCTCCCGTACCCCGCCGAGTCGCTCGACGCCGGGCGGCCCTCGTGACCGAGCGCCGGCCGCTCATCGCGGTGCCGGCCATGTGGTCGGCGAAGATCCAGGGGCTGCGCTACTCGGGCACGGCCGTCGCGAACGCGGTGCTCACGAGCATCGTCCGCGCCGGCGGCGAGCCGCTCGTGCTCACCCCGGCGACCGAGTTCGGGGCCTGGGACGTCATCGACGGCATCGTCGTGCCGGGCGGGGCCGACATCGACCCCGCCCGCTACGGCGCCGTCGCCGACGAGCACGACTGGCGCACCGACTTCGACGGCCAGGACGACGCGGATGCGCGCGCCCTGAAGGCCGCGGAGGAGCACGGCATCCCCGCCCTGCTCATCTGCCGCGGGATGCAGCTGTGGAACGTCGAGCGCGGCGGCACGATGGTGCAGCACCTGCCCGAGGAGCCGCAGCAGCACGTCGGCACGATCCACGACGTCGACATCACCGTCGGCTCGGTGCTCGCGAGCGCCCTCGGCGGCCGGTCGACCGTCGACGTGTCGAGCTACCACCACCAGGGCGTCGGCGAGCTCGGCGAGGGCCTCGTCGTCGTGTCGCGCGCCGCCGACGGCACGATCGAGGCGATCGAGGACCCGGCCCACGAGATCGTCGCGGTGCAGTGGCACCCCGAGGACCGCGCCGCCGACGGCCCCGCCGGGACCGGCGACGGCGAGGTCAACACCGACCAGCAGCTCTTCGACTGGGTCGTCGAGCGCGCCCGCCGGCGCGCCGACGCCCGCTGACGAGCCCACCGGCGCCTCACCGGCGAGGCCCGCTCCTTCCGGGGCGGGCTTCGCCGATGCCGGAGGTCGTCGAGCCTGCCGAAGGCCCCTGAGCTTGTCGAGGGGCCCGCACTCCGACAGGCTTAGTGCTCAGGTTCCCTCCCAGAGAAAGCGCATCCGCATGACCGCATCCGAGCCCGTCGCCCCGCTCACCGTCGACGAGGTGCTCCCCGACGCCGTGCGCCGGGGCGCAGGCGATGTCGACCTCGCCGTCGTCGGCCAGCTCAACACCCCCGGGCAGACCCGCTCGACCGTGCGCGGCACCCGCGACCTCACGCGGGCCGCGCTCGAGACGCTCGCCGAGCTCGGCGCCCGCATCCGGTTCTACGACGTCGCCGACGACGCCGAACCCGACTACGCGGCGATCCGCGCCGCCGACGGCATCGTCGTGCTCGGCGGCGGCGACGTGGAGGCCTCGCGCTACGGCCACGTCGGCGAGGTGCCGAACGAGTACGGCGTCGACCCCCGCAGCGACGAGCGGCAGCTGCGCGTCTTCGACGACGCCTTCGACGACGACGCCGCCCTCCTCGCGATCTGCCGCGGCTCGCAGCTGCTCAACGTCTCGCGCGGCGGCACGCTCATCCCCGACCTGAATCCGCACCACCTCCACCGGGGCGGCAAGGGCGAGCCGCTGTTCAAGGACGAGGAGGTCGCGCTCGTCGAGGGCTCGATCGTTCGCCGCATCCACGGCGACCGCGACCGGCTCGTCGTGCGCAACGGCCACCACCAGGCGGTCGGCGAGGTCGCCCCCGGCCTGCGCGCCACGGCGCTCGCCGCCGACGGCGTCGTCGAGGGCACCGAGGCCGTCGACCGCACCTGGATCATCGGCGTGCAGTGGCACCCCGAGGAGGCCGCCGCCGATCCCGACGACCGGCGGGCGATCTTCGCCGCGATCGTCGACGAGGCGCGCCGCCGCCGCGACGCCCGCAGCGCATCCGCCTGAGCCCGACGGGGCTCCGACAGGCTCGGCCGGTTGGCCGGACGGCGCTCCGACAGACTCAGCCCGCTCATCCCCACGAAGAAAGCGACGCCATGACCGAGTACCTCCTCACCCCCGCCGACGTGCTGCCCGCCGGGCCGCCGCGCGCCGACGCCGACGTCGAGATCGCGGTGATCGGCCAGCTCAACCTCCCCGACCAGACCGAGGAGACGTACGGCCTCCTCAAGCGGTTCACCGCCGTCGCGCTGCAGACGATCGACGAGGCCGGCGCCCGCATCCGCTTCGTCGACGTCACCGATGACGCCGAGCCCGACTACGCGGCGATCCGCGCCGCCGATGCGATCGTCGTGCTCGGCGGCGGCGACGTCGAGGGCGCCCGCTACGGCCACCACGGCGAGGTGCCGAACGAGTACGGCGTCGACCCCCGCAGCGACGAGCGCCAGCTCCGGGTGATCGGCGAGGCGATCGACGACGACGCCGCGCTGCTCGCGATCTGCCGCGGCTCGCAGCTGCTCAACGTCGCCTCGGGCGGCACGCTCATCCCCGACCTCGATCCGAGCGACCTCCACCGCGGCGGCCCCGGCGAGCCGATGTTCCACGACGAGGAGGTGCTGCTCGAGCCCGGCACCCGGGTCGCGGCGATCTACCCCGACCGCGATCGGCTCGTCGTGCGCAGCGGCCACCACCAGGCTGTCGACCGCGTCGGCGATCGGCTGCGGGTCGTCGCCCGCGCCCACGACGGCGTCGTCGAGGGCACCGAGCGCGTCGACCGCACCTGGATCGTCGGCGTGCAGTGGCACCCCGAGGACGACGACGGCCCGGCCGACGACCGCCGCGCGATCTTCCGCGCGATCGTCGACGAGGCGCGGCGGCGCCGGAGCGACCGGGGCTGAGCCCGGGTCGCGTCAGCGCGCCGCGGCGACCGCCCGCAGCGTGCGCGAGCGCGTCGGCAGGTCGAAGGCGAGGTCGACGGTCGACTCGTCGACGGTCTCGCCCGGGAGGAACCGCGAGGAGTTCGTGCAGACGATGCGTCCCTCGAGGTTGGTGAGCGCGATGTCGGCGTCGATGCCGCGCGCCTGCTCGAGGAACATCCGCTCGATGGTGCGCACCTCGATGTCGCTCGACGCGGTGCCCGCGAAGCGATGGCCGATCTCGAACGGCACCGAGGCGGTGAGGATGTACTCGTCGACGCCGAGGAAGTCGAGGTAGGGGCCGGCGAGGACCGGCTCGCCGGTGCGCTTCGGCTCGTCGAACCAGGGCAGGCCGATGTAGTCGTAGAACTCGGGGGAGTCGCCGTCGTAGACGAAGCCGTAGGGCTCGTAGCCGTCGTCGCCGCGCACGTGCCACTGGATGGTCTGGTCGCTCGCCGCGATGCGGTCGAGGTCGAAGACCACGCCGGCGCCGAAGGTCTTCGGGTGCGAGTCGAGCACCATGTACGACAGGTCGCGCATCCGCACGATGTCGCCGTGGTCGAAGGGGCCGAGCTCGGCGGCGCCGAATCGGGGCTCGAGCAGGGCGACGTAGTTCACGGCCATCACGCGCAGCGAGCCGTAGAGCTTGTCGAAGCGGCCCGCGAGGTACTCGGCGAGGCGGTCGAGGGCCGGGATTCCGGCACCGGGGGCGGGGTCGTGGGCGGCGGTCATGCGTGCGCTCCTCGTGGATCGTGGTCGGCCTCGGCGGGCGACGCCATGGCGAGGGTGAGTTTCTCGTCGATGAGATGGAAGGAGTCCTGCCGGATGCGCTCCGACACGCGCCGCGCCGCGGCGTCGTCGTCGTGCTCGGCGATCGCCTCGGCGATGCGCACGAGCGAGCGCGAGACGGCCTCGTGGTCGAGCGGATGCGCGAGGGGGGTCCACAGCAGGGCGCCGATCTCGAGCTGCAGCGGCAGCTCGAGCGCGAGCAGCCGCCGCGATTGCGCGGCGACGGTGAGCTCGAGCCAGAACCGGCTGTGCGCGCGGGCGCGCTCGCCGGGGGTGGCGGCCTCGGCGAGCGCGAGCGCGAGCCGGTGCAGGCTCGCCGCGTCCTGCTCGTTGCCGCGGGCGGCGGCGAGCCGTGCGCACATGCCGCTCACGGCGGTGCGCTGGTCGCCGATGTCGCGCAGCTCGACGACCGAGTAGCCGTCGAGGCGCCGCTCGACCTCGGTGCGCGAGAGCTCGGGGGTGTCGACCACGAACGTTCCGCCGTTGCGGCCCCGGCGGGTCTCGACGAGCCCCTCCTCGCGCAGTCGGGCGAGGGCGTCGCGGAGCGTCGCGGGGGAGACGCCGAACGATTCCGACATCTCGGCCTCGCTCGGGAGCCGGTCGCCCGGGCGGATCACTCCGAGCGCGATCGAGCCGCGCAGACGCTGCTGGATCGCATCGGAGCGGTCGACCTCGGGCAGTGCGCGGTAGACGTGCTGGCCGAGCGGCGTCGGGGTCGTTCCGAGGTCGATCGGCATGGTGGCCGGGAAGCTCGGATCGAGGGTGCCGCCGGGGGTCATGACCGCCTCCTCCGCAAAGAATCCTACTTTGGTAAATGTTTTCGGTGCGGCCAAGGTCGCCGAGCGGCGCCGCGGCCTAGGCTGAATCCTATGTCGTATCGCATCACGAACCCTGCCACCGCCGTCATCGAGCGTGAGTACGAGCTCGCCACCGCCGCCGAGATCGAGGACGCGCTCGCCCGCGCCCACGCCGAGTACGCCGTGTGGTCGGCGCGTCCGCTCGAGGAGCGCATCCCGATCATCCGTCGCGTTGCCGAGCTCTACCGGGAGCGCCGCGACGAGCTCGCCGAGATCATCTCGCGCGAGATGGGCAAGCCGATCGCGTTCGGCCGCGGCGAGGTCGGCATCTCGGCCGACATCTTCGAGTACTACGCCGACAACGCCCCGAAGTTCCTCGCCGACGAGGAGCTCGACGTCGCCTCGGGCGGCCGCGCGCTCGTGCGGACCGCGCCCATCGGCGTGCTGCTCGGCATCATGCCGTGGAACTACCCCTACTACCAGGTGGCCCGCTTCGCGGCGCCCAACCTCCTGCTCGGCAACACGATCCTCCTCAAGCACGCGTCGAACTGCCCCGAGTCGGCCGCGGCGATCGCGAGGATCTTCGAGGACGCGGGCCTGCCCGCCGGCGCCTACATCAACCTCTACGTGTCGTCGCGCGACGTGCCCGGCATCATCGCCGACGACCGTCTCGCCGGCGTCTCGCTCACCGGCTCCGAGGCCGCCGGCCGCGCGGTCGCGGAGGTGGCCGGCCGCCACCTCAAGAAGTGCGTCACCGAGCTCGGCGGCAACGACCCCTACATCGTCCTGTCGACGAACGACCTCGACTCGGCGGTGAAGGGCGCGGTCATCGGCCGGATGGCGAACGGCGGGCAGGCGTGCAACGCCTCGAAGCGCGCGATCGTCGCCGACGAGCTCTACGACGACTTCGTCGAGAAGTACGTCGCCCGCATGGAGCGGATGCAGCCCGGCGACCCGCTGGACGACGGCACCCGCTTCGGCCCGCTCTCGTCGGAGGCGGCCGTCGAGGAGATCCTCGAGATCGTCGAGGACGCCGTGGCGAAGGGCGCGACCCTGCGCACCGGCGGCAAGCGCCTCGATCGCCCGGGCGCCTGGATGGAGGCGACCGTGCTCACCGACGTCACCCCCGAGATGCGCGCCTACCGCGAGGAGATCTTCGGCCCCGTCGGCGTGATCTACCGCGTCGCCGACGAGGCGGCCGCGATCGAGCTCGCGAACGACTCGCCGTACGGCCTCGGCTCGTCGGTGACGACCGTCGATCCCGAGCAGGCCGACCGCGTCGCGAACGCGCTCGAGACCGGCATGGTCGTGTTCGACGGCTCCGGCGACTCCGAGCCCGACCTGCCTTTCGGCGGCGTCAAGGCCTCGGGCATCGGCCGCGAGCTCGCGCGCTTCGGCATCGACGAGTTCGCGAACAAGAAGCTGCTGCGCTGGCGCGCGTAGCGCGGCCGCGCGGCCCCGGCCGCACGGCGCGCACGACGAAGGCGGGCGACCCCATCCGGGGCCGCCCGCCTTCGTCGTCGGTGCGGAGCGCGGGGGCGTCAGCCCTTGCGCGCGGCCTTCTCGGCGCGGCGGCGCTCGACGAGCGCGACGAGCTCGTCCTCGGCGTGCTCGCCGGGCTTCACGCCGCCCGGGATCGACGCGAAGAACACGGCGCCGACCGCCCACCACAGGCCGAAGATGATCCACGGCTCGATGCCGAGCTGCGCGGGCATGCCCGGCATGTAGAGGATGACGAGGAACGCGGTGATCGCGACCGACAGGCCGCCGATGACGACGCCGAAGCTCCCCTTGCCGCCGACGCGAAGCGGGCGCGGCATGTCGGGCTCGCGGCGGCGGAGGATGAGGAACGAGATCGACACGAGCAGGTAGGCGGTGACGATCATCGGCGAGCCGGCGTCGACGATCCAGCCGAGCGCCTTCGCGCCGAAGAACGGCGCGACGACGGCGATGGCGCCGAGCAGCAGGATGGCGTTGACCGGGGTGCCGTACTTCGGGTGGAGCTTGCCGAGCCAGCGGGGGAGCATCCCCGAGTGCGCGAGCGAGTAGATGAGGCGCGAGGCGCCCATCTGCAGCGAGTTCCACGAGGTGAGGATGCCCGCGACGCCGGCGGCGACCATGAGGTTCGCGAAGAACTGGTTGCCGAACAGCGCGCCCATGGCGTCGGCGGCGGGCAGGCCCGACTCGACGATCTGCTGCTCGGTGAGCGCGGCCGACACGGTGATGACGATCATGATGTACCAGGCCGCGGCGATGATCACCGAGATGAACGCGATGCGGCCGACCTTCGCCGGCGGCAGGTTCACCTCCTCGGCGGTCTGCGGGATCACGTCGAAGCCGACGAACATGAACGGCACGATGACGAGCACGGCGAAGAAGCCGGTGAGGTCGCCGGTGAAGAACGGCTCCATCTTCTCGGTCGAGCCGCCGGTGACGGCGCCGAAGATCTGCAGGATGCCGATCATGAACAGGAAGATCACGACGAACATCTGGAACGAGCCGGCGACCTTGACGCCGAGGATGTTGAGCACGGTGATGACGACCGCGGCGACGGCGCCGACGAGCGCCCAGATGAGGAAGACGTCGGACTCGCTCACCGTCCAGAGGTGGAAGTGCTCGAGGTTGACGACGTAGCCGATCGCGCGGGGGAGGGCGACGGCCTCGAACGCGACGACGGTCGCGTAGCCGCCGGTGATCGCCCACGAGCCGATGAACGACCAGCGCGGGCCCATCGCGCGCATGATGTAGTTGTGCTCGCCGCCGGCCTTCGGCATCGCGGCGACCATCTCCGAGTACACCAGGGCGACGATCGCCATCATGATGCCGCCGATGAGGAAGGCGAGCGCGGCACCGAGCGAGCCGGCGTCCTCGATCCAGCCGCCGACGAGCGTGACCCAGCCGAAGCCGACCATGGCGCCGACGCCGAGGGTCAGGGTGCTCCACATGCCGAGGTCGCGCTTGAAGCCGGGGCCGCCCTCGGCCGGCGGCGGGGTGGTCGCGTGAGAGGTTGACGGTGCGGACGTCATAGGGGTCTTCGATTCTCCGTTGAACGGCCCCGGATGCGATTCCCGGGAACTAGCCAGGAATGCACGCTAACAGCAGAACCGATCGCGCTCAACCGTTTCATCAGATCGGTGGACGAGGCCGCCGCGCGCGGTCCGGCGCGTAGGCTGGACGATCATGCGCGCATCCATCTACAAGACCGCCGACGAGCTGCGAATGATGCTGCCGGCGGGCCTGCTCACCGCCCGGGCGCTCGACGCCGTCGGCGAGGCCGTCCGCCCCGGGGCGACCACCCTCGACCTCGACGCCGTCGCCGAGCGGGTGATCCGCGACGGCGGGGGAGTGCCGAACTTCCAGCTCGTCGAGGGCTACTCGCACACCGTCTGCGCCTCCGTCAACGACGCCGTCGTGCACGGCATCCCGGATGCGCGCCCGCTCGAGCCCGGCGACGTCGTCTCGATCGACTGCGGGGCCCTGCTCGACGGCTGGAACGGCGACTCGGCCCGCACGTTCATCGTGCCCGGCGAGCCCGACCGCGAGGACGCCGCCGGCTGGCTCGCCGAGGCGCACCGCGTCAGCGACGCCACCCGCGCCGCGATGTGGGCCGGCATCGCCGCGGTCGCCACCGCCCGCCACCTCAACGACGTCGGCGGTGCGATCGAGGACGCGATCGACGCGCAGCCCGGCCCGCTCGGCAACCTCGAGCAGTACACCGGCCACGGCATCGGCCGCGACATGCACGAGGACCCGACCGTGTTCAACTACCGCGTGCGCCGCCGCGGCCCCGCGGTGAAGCCCGGCCTCGCGATCTGCATCGAGCCGATGCTCACCGGCGGCTCGGGCGACGTCGTCGTCGACGACGACGGCTGGACCGTGCGCTCGGCCGACGGCACCGTCGGCGCCCACTGGGAGCACACCGTCATCCGCCACCGCGGCGGCATCTGGGTCACCACCGCCCACGACGGCGGCGCCGCCGGCCTCGCGCCGCACGGCGTCGTGCCGGTCGCGCCGTAGTCCCGGTCCGAACCCGTTCCGTCCCACCGCGAGGAGCCGAGCATGACCGCATCCCGCGTCCGCATCACCGTCACCGGCGCCGCCGGCAATATCGGCTACGGGATGCTCTTCCGCATCGCCGCCGGCGCCCTGCTCGGGCACGGCACCGAGATCGAGCTGCGGCTGCTCGAGATCCCGCCGGCGATCCCCGCCGCGAACGGCACCGCGATGGAGCTCGTCGACGGCGCCTACCCGCTGCTGCGCGACGTCGTCGTCACCGGCGCCCCGCACGTCGCCTTCGACGGCGCCGACATCGCGCTGCTCGTCGGCGCGATGCCGCGCACCGCCGGCATGGACCGCGCCGACCTGCTCGCCGCGAACGCCGACATCTTCACCGTGCAGGGCCGCGCGATCAACGACCACGCCGCCGACGGCGTGAAGGTGCTCGTCGTCGGCAACCCCGCGAACACCAACGCCGCGATCGCCCGCGCGGCCGCGCCCGACCGGCCCGGCGACGCGTTCCACGCGATGATGCGGCTCGACCACAACCGCGCCCTCGGCCAGCTCGCGCTGCGCGCCGGCGTCTCGGCCGGCGAGATCGAGCGGCTCGCGGTGTGGGGCAACCACTCGAGCACGCAGGTGCCCGACATCGACCACGCGACGATCGGCGGCCTGCCGGTGCGGGAGCGCATCGGCGACGACGCCTGGCTCGACGGCGAGTTCACGCGGGTCGTCGCGAACCGCGGCGCCGAGATCATCGCCGCCCGCGGCGCCTCGAGCGCGGCGAGCGCGGCGAGCGCGGCCATCGACCACGTGCACGACTGGTGGCTCGGCACCCCCGGCGACGGCTGGACGACGATCGCCCGCCCCTCGCAGGGCGAGTACGGCGTCCCCGAAGGGCTCGTGTTCGGGATGCCCGCGCGCGCCCGCGACGGCGAGTGGCGCATCGTCGAGGGGCTCGAGTGGAGCGATCGCGTGCGCGGCCTCATCGCCGCCACCACCGCCGACCTCGAGCACGAGCGGGATGCGGTGCGGGCGCGGGGGATCCCGGCGTAGACCGGACGCATCCCGGGCGAGTCGCCCCTTGCGCATCCGCGACACGCGCGCCTATAGTTGACAGTCGGTGTGTTTCGCCTGCGCTTCTGCGTTCGCGGAATCATCGATATTCCTCCGCATGACCCGCATGCGGGCGACGATCTCTAAGCGACAGTGAGGCTATGGCCAAGAAGGACGGCGTCATCGAGATCGAGGGCACGGTGGTCGAAGCGCTGCCGAACGCGATGTTCCGCGTGGAGCTCTCGAACGGACACAAGGTGCTCGCGCACATCTCGGGAAAGATGCGGCAGCACTACATCCGGATCCTCCCCGAGGACCGGGTGATCGTCGAACTGAGCCCGTACGACCTCACCCGCGGTCGGATCGTCTACCGCTACAAGTAGCGGCGCCCCATCCGGGATAAGGAACGGCCGGTGCGAACCCGCACCGGTACGAGGCCAGCGAACAAGACAGGAGACCTCGGATGAAGGTCAACCCCTCCGTGAAGAAGATCTGCGACAAGTGCAAGGTGATCCGTCGCCACGGCCGCGTCATGGTCATCTGCGACAACCCGCGCCACAAGCAGCGCCAGGGCTAGTCGACACGATCCGCACCGGCGGCGCTCCCGCGTCGCCGGCGCCACAACTCAACACCGAACCGCAGCGCTGAGAACCGCGTCGCCGACGCGGGGACACCTCCGGGCAGAGGCCGGGGCCCAAGCGCTGCATCACACCTCAACCACAGGAGCACACTCCAATGGCACGTCTCGCAGGCGTCGACCTCCCGCGTGAGAAGCGCGTCGAGGTCGCACTCACCTACATCTACGGCATCGGCCGCACCCGCTCGCTCGCCTCGCTCGAGGCCACCGGGATCGACGGCAACACCCGCGTGAAGGACCTCACCGACGAGCAGCTCGTCGCCCTCCGCGACCACATCGAGGGCACCTACCAGGTGGAGGGCGACCTCCGCCGCGAGGTCGCCGCCGACATCCGCCGCAAGGTCGAGATCGGCAGCTACCAGGGCATCCGCCACCGCCGCGGCCTCCCGGTCCACGGTCAGCGCACCAAGACGAACGCCCGTACCCGCAAGGGCCCGAAGCGCACCGTCGCCGGCAAGAAGAAGGCGAAGTAACCCATCCGCCGTCGCGGATGCGAGTGAACCGAATTTCGTAGGAGAGAAGAATTGGCTACCCCCAAGAGCGCGGCGCGCAAGCCCCGCCGCAAGGACAAGAAGAACGTCGCCGTCGGTCAGGCGCACATCAAGTCGACGTTCAACAACACCATCGTGTCGATCACCGACACCACCGGCGCCGTCATCAGCTGGGCGTCGTCGGGCGGCGTCGGCTACAAGGGCTCGCGCAAGTCGACCCCGTTCGCCGCGCAGCTCGCGGCCGAGGCGGCCGCCCGCCAGGCCCAGGAGCACGGCATGAAGAAGGTCGACGTCTTCGTCAAGGGCCCCGGCTCGGGCCGTGAGACCGCGATCCGCTCGCTGCAGGCCGCCGGCCTCGAGGTCGGCTCGATCAACGACGTCACGCCGCAGGCCCACAACGGCTGCCGTCCCCCGAAGCGCCGCCGCGTCTAGCGCATCCGGCCGCCCGGCCAGCCCCTCGCTGGCCGGGCGGCCTGCGGCGCATCCGCCGCATCCGAACCACCGCCGGCTCACGCACACCTCCTAGCCCACGTCCGGTCGCCACCGGGCGGACATGCCAAGCGTCATATGGCGGACGCTTCGCCGAAAGGAACCACACAGTGCTCATTGCACAGCGACCCACTCTGACCGAGGAGAACATCTCGGAGTACCGCTCGCGCTTCGTCATCGAACCGCTCGAGCCCGGCTTCGGCTACACCCTCGGCAACTCGCTGCGTCGCACGCTGCTCAGCTCGATCCCGGGCGCCGCGGTGACGAGCATCCGTCTCGACAACGTCCAGCACGAGTTCACCACCATCCCCGGGGTGAAGGAGGACGTCACCGAGATCATCCTCAACATCAAGCAGCTCGTGGTCTCGAGCGAGCACGACGAGCCGATCACCGCCTACCTCCGCAAGACGGGCGCGGGCGAGGTCACGGCCGCCGACATCTCGGCGCCGGCCGGTGTGGAGATCCACAACAGCGACCTCGTCATCGCCACCCTGAACGACGAGGCGAAGTTCGAGCTCGAGCTCACCATCGAGCGCGGCCGCGGCTACGTGTCGGCGCAGCAGAACCGCAACGAGTTCAGCGACACCGGCCAGATCCCGGTCGACTCGATCTACTCGCCCGTGCTCAAGGTCACCTACCGCGTCGAGGCCACCCGTGCCGGCGAGCGCACCGACTTCGACCGCCTCGTGGTCGACGTCGAGACCAAGCGCTCGATGGCCCCGCGCGACGCGGTCGCCTCGGCGGGCACCACCCTCGTCGAGCTGTTCGGCCTCGCCCGCGAGCTCAACGTCGAGGCCGAGGGCATCGAGATCGGCCCCGCGCCGGTCGAGCAGGTGATCACCGACGAGCTGTCGATGAGCATCAACGACCTCGACCTGTCGGTGCGCTCGTACAACTGCCTCATGCGCGAGGGCATCACCACGGTGTCGCAGCTCGTGGCGCTGAGCGAGAGCCAGCTCATGAACATCCGCAACTTCGGTCAGAAGTCGGTCGACGAGGTGCGCGAGAAGCTCAGCGCGCTCGGCCTCAGCCTGAAGGACAGCGTGCCCGGCTTCGAGGGCACCCACTTCTACGGCGCGCCCGAAGACAGCGGCGAGTACATCTAAACCTGCGGACCCCGACGTCCGGAACCGAGAAAGAGAACCACGACAATGCCGAAGCCCAACAAGGGTCCGCGCCTCGGCGGCGGCCCCGCCCACGAGCGCCTCATGCTTGGCAACCTCGCCTCGCAGCTCTTCACGCACAAGCGCATCCAGACGACCGAGACCAAGGCGAAGCGCCTGCAGCCCGTCGCCGAGCGCCTGATCACCCAGGCGAAGAAGGGCGACCTGCACAACCGCCGCCGCGTGCTCCAGACGATCACCGACCGCGGTGTCGTGCACGAGCTGTTCACCGAGATCGCGCCGCTCGTCGCCGAGCGCGAGGGCGGCTACACCCGCATCATCAAGACCGGCTACCGCAAGGGCGACAACGCCCCGATGGCCGTCATCGAGCTCGTGCTCGAGCCGGTGCAGCCGAAGGCGAAGGCCGCGAAGCCCGCCGCCGAGGAGCCCGCCGTCGAGGTCGCGGACGAGGACGTCGAGCCCACCGAGGCCGAGGTCGAGGCCGCGAAGGCCGCCGACGAGGCCGCCGAGGCCGAGGCCGAGCAGGTCGCCGAGGACGACGAGGCCGCGAAGGCCGCCGACGCCGCGGCCGAGGAGGCCAGCACCGACGAGACCGACGAGTCGAAGACCAAGTAGTCGCGTCACCCCCCCCGATCGAGGGCCCCCGCACTCCGGTGCGGGGGCCCTCGGCGTTTTCCGGGGCGGCGCCGGGATGCGCGCGGAGTGGCCGTCGCGCAACCCGGCTTGACTTCGGGTCACGATGACTCTAAGTTGGATCGCGGCGAGTAAAGGTCAACCCGACCAGAACCCCGCCGCGCAGGAGAGGAGCCCGCCGTGACCGCATCCGCGCCCGCCGTCGACGCCGACGGCATCCGCGTCGCCGTGTCGACGGTGATCTTCGCGCTCCGCCGGCGCGAGGGCGCCGCCGGCGCGCCCGGCTGGGAGCTCGTCATGCCGGTCGTGCGGCGCATCCGCGACCCCTACGAGGGGCGCTGGGCGCTGCCCGGCGGCTGGCTGCGGCCCGACGAGAACCTCGACGCGGCCGCCGCTCGCACCCTCGGCGAGACCACCGGGCTCGCGCCGAGCTACCTCGAGCAGCTCTACGCCTTCGGCGACGTCGGCCGGTCGCCGAGTCGCGTCGTGTCGATCGTCTACTGGGCGCTCGTGCGCGCCGACGAGGCGGCCGCCGCCGGCGCCCCCGAGAACGTCGCCTGGTTCGCCGTCGACGGCCTCGACGGCCTCGCCTTCGACCACGACGGCATCGTCGAGTACGCCCGCTGGCGGCTCGAGAACAAGGTCGGCTGGAGCCGCATCGCGCACGGCTTCCTGCCCGAGCTGTTCACCCTCGCCGACCTCCGCGAGGTGCACGAGGCGATCGTCGGCCGCCGCCTCGACCCCGCGAACTTCCGCCGCCAGGTGGAATCGGCCGGCGGCATCCTCGCCACCGACGAGTTCCGCACCGGGGCGCACCGCCCCGCCCGCCTCTACCGCACCGACGGCGAGTCCGAGCTCGCCGAGCGCGGCCCCCTCCGCGGCGGCTGACCCGCCGCATCCCGCCGCATCCCGCACCACCCGCACCACCAGGAGCACCGATGACCACGAACCTCACCGACACCGCCGCGCACGACCCGGCCGCGCCCGACGCCCCCGGCTCCGTCGCGCGCGCCATCCGGCTGATCTCGACCGGCGCGCAGTCGGGCGAGGCCTGCGGCGACGACCTCGCCGCGCCCACCTGGACCTTCGACGCGCTGCCCGGCTACGGCCCCGGCGCCTCGGTCGCCGACGCGATCCCCGGCGGTGCCCCGCGGCAGGGGCCGATCCCCGCCGAGTACCGCGAGGCCTCCGACGCCGAGCTCGAGGCCCGCATCGAGGCCGCCCGCGCGACCCTCGGCGACCGGCTCGTCATCCTCGGCCACTTCTACCAGCGCGACGAGGTCGTGCGGCACGCCGACTACGTCGGCGACTCGTTCCAGCTCGCGAACGCCGCGCTCGAGCACCCGAACGCCGAGGCGATCGTGTTCTGCGGCGTGCACTTCATGGCCGAGACCGCCGACATCCTCTCGCGCCCCGAGCAGGCCGTGATCCTGCCGAACCTCGCCGCCGGCTGCTCGATGGCCGACATGGCCGACATCGAGCAGGTCGAGGACGCCTGGGAGGAGCTCACCGAGCTCTACGGCACCGAGCCCGACGCCGACGGCCGCGTGCCGCTGCTGCCGATCACCTACATGAACTCGTCGGCCGCGATCAAGGCGTTCTGCGGCCGCCACGGGGGAGTGGTCTGCACCTCGTCGAACGCCGCCACCGTGCTCGAGCGCGCCTTCGAGCAGGCGCAGCGGGTGATCTTCCTGCCCGACCAGCACCTCGGCCGCAACACCGCGAAGGCGATGGGCATCGACCTCGACGCGATGCCGCTGTGGCGCCCGAACCTGCCCCTCGGCGGCAACCGCCCCGAGGCGCTCGAGGCCGCGAAGGTGATCCTCTGGAACGGCTTCTGCTCGGTGCACAAGCGCTTCACCGTCGCGCAGATCGACAAGGCCCGCGCCGAGCACCCGGGCGTGCGCGTGATCGTGCACCCCGAGTGCCCGATGCCGGTCGTCGACGCCGCCGACGAGGCGGGCTCGACCGACTACATCCGCAAGGCCGTCGAGGCCGCCGAGCCCGGCTCGGCGATCGCGATCGGCACCGAGATCAACCTCGTGCAGCGCCTCGCCGCCGAGCACCCCGACCTCACGATCTTCTGCCTCGACCCG
>JAAYAS010000355.1 GCA_012719255.1 Microbacteriaceae bacterium
CCGTGGATGTCGAACTCGGTGCCGAGGTACTTCGTCGACATCGCCGAGCACTCGATGTGCCAGCCGGGCCGGCCCTCGCCCCACGGCGAGGCCCAGGCGGCCGAGTCGGGCTCGCCGGGCTTGCGGCCCTTCCAGAGCGCGAAGTCCTGCGGCGAGCGCTTCGCCCGCTCGGGGCCGTCGCCGGCCTCCATGTCGGCGGGGCGCTGGTGGGTGAGCTCGCCGTAGTCGGGCCAGCTCGCGGTGTCGAAGTAGACGTCGCCCGAGCCGTCGTCGGCGGCGTAGGCGTGGCCGCGGGCGATGAGCTCGGCGATGATCGCCTGCATCTCGGGGATCGAGGCGGTCGCCCGCGGCTCGTAGGTGGGGGCGAGGATGCGCAGCGCCCGGTAGGCGGCGGTGAAGTCCTGCTCGACGCGGTAGGCGAGCGCCCACCACGGCTCGGTCTCGGTGGCGTTCGCGAGGGTCTTGTCGTCGATGTCGGTGACGTTGCGCACGAGCGTCACGCGGAGCCCCTCGTGCTCGAACCAGCGGCGCATCTGGTCGTAGACGAGCGCCGAGCGGAGGTGGCCGACGTGCGGCGCCGACTGCACGGTGGGTCCGCAGACGTACATCGACACCTCGCCCGGCCGCAGCGGGGCGAAGTCGACGAGGGTCTGCCGGCGGGAGTCGTGGAGGCGCTGCTGGGTCACGCGCTCCAGTCTAGGGCGCGGCGGCGCCCCGGCCGTCGCGGTCAGCCCTCGACGAGGGCGACGGCGACGGCGGCGACGCCCTCGGTGCGGCCGGTGAAGCCGAGGCCGTCGGTGGTGGTCGCCGATACCGAGACCGGGGCGCCGACGACGGCGGTGAGCGTCTCGGCGGCCTCGGCGAGCCGCTCACCGAAGCGGGGGCGGCGGGCGATCACCTGCACCGAGGCGCTGCGGATGCGGAATCCGGCCTCGGCGAGGATCTCGCGGGTCGCCGCGAGGAAGGTCTCGCCGCTCGCGTTCGCGTAGCGGGGGTCGTCGGTGCCGAAGCGGCTGCCGATGTCGCCGAGTCCGGCCGCGCCGAGCAGCGCGTCGACGAGCGCGTGCGACGCGGTATCGCCGTCGGAGTGGCCCGACAGCCCGCGCTCGCCCGGGAAGTGCAGCCCGGCGAGCCAGCACGGCGAGACGTCGTCGAAGGCGTGCGCATCGGTGCCGACGCCCACGCGCAGGCCGGCGCCGCCGCTCGCCCCCATCCCGCCGGCGCGCCGCTCGGCGAGCAGCCGCTCGGCCTGCGCGAGGTCGGCCGGCGTGGTCACCTTGAAGGCGAGCGGGTCGCCGGCGATCGTCGTCACCGCGCCGCCGTGCGCGGCGAAGGTGCCGGCGTCGTCGGTCGCCTCGTCGGCGGCCGCGGCGTAGGCGGCGCGCAGCCCCGCGGCCGGGAAGCCCTGCGGCGTCTGCACCGCCCGCAGCCCGTCGCGATCGGCGGTGCCGAGCACGCCGCCCGCCGCATCCACCCGCTTCAGCGTGTCGACGACCGGCAGCGCCGGCACGACGCCCGCGCCGGTCGCGCGCACCGCGCCGGCGACCTCGGCGACGAGGCCGGCCGGGGCGAGCGCCCGGGCCGCGTCGTGCACGAGCACCGCGTCGCACTCGTCGGGCAGCGCCGCGAGCCCCGCCGCGACCGAGGCGGTGCGCGAGGCGCCGCCGTCGACGCAGGCGCTCGCGACGAGGCGGTCGCCGAGCGGGGCGAGCTCCCCCGCGACGAGCGCCTCGGCGGTCGCGCGGCGCGCCGCATCCCCGGCGGGCACGGCGACGGCGACCGCGACCCGGCCCGGCAGCGCGAGCAGCGAGCGCAGGGCGTGCGCGAGCAGCGGCTCGCCGGCGAGCTCGACGAAGGCCTTCGGCGCCCCCGCGCCGAGGCGCGTGCCGCTGCCCGCGGCGACGACGACCACCCCCGTGCAGGGCGCGGCGGATGCGGGGACGGGCGCGGCGGCGATCATGCCGTCAGCATCCCACAGCCCCGACCGGCCGGCCCGGGAGCGCCCACGACGGACGCCGCCGGAAACGGCGCCGCGCCCCGGCACCGGGCGGTGCGGGGGCGCGGCGCGCGTGCGGTCGCTAGGAGGCGAGCACCTCGTCGAGGTGGAGGTTCGCGGCGTCCTCGTCGGTCTCCTGGGCGAGCGCGAGCTCGGAGACGAGCACCTGGCGGGCCTTCGAGAGCATGCGCTTCTCGCCGGCCGACAGGCCCTTGTCCTGGTCGCGGCGCCAGAGGTCGCGCACGACCTCCGACACCTTGATGACGTCGCCCGAGGCGAGCTTCTCCATGTTCGACTTGTAGCGGCGCGACCAGTTGGTCGGCTCCTCGGTGATCGGCGCGCGGAGCACGTCGAAGACCTGCTCGAGCCCCTTCTCATCGATGACGTCGCGGACGCCGACGAGGTCGACGTTCTCGGCCGGGACCTCGATCACCAGGTCGCCCTGCGCGACGTTGAGCTTGAGATAGGTCTTCTCCTCACCTCGGATGACGCGGGTCTTCACCTCTTCGATGGTGGCCGCCCCGTGATGCGGGTACACAACCGTCTCTCCAACCTCAAGCTTCATCAGCAGGAACTCCCTTCGCAGATTGTTCGATTCTACCACGAGCAGGTGCTACGATTCCGCGCCGCGGCCCGCCGGCGGTCCGCGAGGGGCCCCGCATCCGCTAGGCTGATCCGAGCCATGCTCCCAAGCTTCGATGGAAGGCTCCGACAGTGAAGATCCGCGCCGTTGCCGCAGCCGCGCTCGCCCTCGCCCTCGGCGTTGGGCTCACGGGCTGCAACATGATCAGCCCCCAGCGCACCCAGATGGAATACGCGGCCAGCGACGGCATCAACGTCGACCTCGGCTCGATCGCGGTGCGCAACGCGCTGCTGATCGTCGACACCGACACCGCGGAGGCCTCGCAGGCGAACCTCGTCGCGGGCATCGTCAACCGCACCACCGAGGACGCCCAGGTCACCGTCGCCTTCGAGGGCGCCTCGCCGGTGCAGCTCTCGGTCCCCGCGCAGGGCGACTCGAACCTCGTGCAGTTCGGCTTCGGCGACGCCGGCCCCGAGCTCGTCAGCGGCTCGTTCACCTCGGGCACCACCGTCGAGGCGACCTTCACGGCGGTGTACACCGACCGCGAGGGCAACCAGCAGACCGTCGAGGAGACCCGCCTCGTGCCGGTGCTCGGCGCCGACGACCCGGCGAACGTGCTCATCGAGTACCAGACCCTCGCCCCCGGCGGCGAGGGCGACGCGACCGACCCGGCCGGCACCGAGCCCGCCGAGACCGGCGCCGTCGAGGACGGCACCGGTGCCGAGGACGGCACCGACGGCACCACCGAGGACGCCACGACCGACGGCACCGCCGAGGAGGAGACGACCGAGTAGGTCGCCCTCCCCCGGGAACGAGAGCGGGCCGCATCCGGAAGGATGCGGCCCGCTCTCGTTCGTGGCGCCGGTCGGCCGGCTCAGCCCTCGAAGCGGTAGCCGAGGCCGCGCACGGTGACGAGCAGCTTCGGCGAGGATGGGGTCTCCTCGATGCGCGAGCGGATGCGCTTGATGTGCACGTCGAGCGTCTTCGTGTCGCCGTAGTAGTCGGGGCCCCAGACGCGGTCGATGAGCTGACCGCGGGTGAGCACGCGGCCGGCGTTGCGCAGCAGGTACTCGAGCAGCTCGAACTCCTTCAGCGGCATCTGGGTGAGCTCGCCGCGCACCGTCACGGTGTGGCGGTCGACGTCCATGCGGATGTCGTTCACCTCGACGATGCCGTCGTCCTCCTCCTCCTCGGCCTGCTCGGAGCGGCGCAGCACGGCGCGGATGCGGGCGAGCAGCTCGCGGGTCGAGTACGGCTTGGTCACGTAGTCGTCGGCGCCGAGCTCGAGGCCGACGATGATGTCGACCTCCGAGTCCTTCGCCGTGAGCATGATGATCGGCACGTTCGAGGTCATGCGGATCTGCTTGCACACCTCGGTGCCGGGGATGCCCGGGAGCATGAGGTCGAGCAGCACGAGGTCGGCGCCGTCGCGGTCGAACACCTCGATCGCCGCGGTGCCGGATTCGACCACCTCGGTCTCGTAGCCCTCCCGCTTGAGCAGGAACGAGAGCGGTTCGTGCAGGGAGGCTTCGTCTTCAATGATCAGGATGCGAGTCACCCGACCATTGTGGCAACGATGCGGAAACTTCCGGTGAATGACCTATTTTCCGGTTCGGCGGGGGTCGACGACCGACGGGATCCGCACCGGCCGGGTGACCGGCGCCTCGGTGCCCGCATCGGGGCGCAGCGCCTCGGCGGCGGGGAGCCGCACCGTGAACGTCGACCCGTGCCCGGGCTTCGACCACACCCGGATGTCGCCGCCGTGGTTCTCGACGATGTGGCGGACGATGCTGAGCCCGAGCCCGGTGCCGCCGGTGTTCCGCGAGCGGGCGGTGTCGACGCGGTAAAACCGCTCGAAGATGCGCTGCTGGTCGTCGTCGGAGATGCCGATGCCGCGGTCGGTCACCGACACCTCGACGACGTCGTCCTGGCGGCGCGCGCCGACGCCGACGTACGAGCCGGCCGGCGAGTACGAGATCGCGTTGGTGACGAGGTTCTGCAGGCACATCACGAGCAGCTCGGCGTCGCCCCACACCTCGAGGTCGTCGGGGGCGCGCACGCCGACCGAGATGTCGCGGGCCTCGGCGGCGGTGCGGGTGCGGTCGACGGCCTGGGCGATCACCTCGGCGAGGTCGACGGTGCTCGCCTCCTCGAGGGTGTCGGCCGCCTGCAGCCGGCTGAGATCGATGATCTCGCGCGTGAGCCGCGCGAGCCGGTCGCCCTCGACGAGCAGCCGACGGGCGAAGTAGCGCACCTGCTCCTCGTCGTCGGCGGCCTCGCCGATCGCCTCGGCGAGCAGCGTCACCGCCCCGATCGGCGTCTTCAGCTCGTGCGAGACGTTCGCGACGAAGTCGCGGCGCACCTCCTCGACGCGGATCGCCTCGGTCATGTCCTCGGCGAGCACGAGCACGAAGCGCGGCGGCAGCAGCTTCGCCCGCAGCCGGAACTGCACGCCGGCCCGGCCGAACGGCCCGCGGGGCACGACCACCGTCGTCTCGACGGCGTCGCCCCGCTCCCAGGCGGTCGCCGCGGCGCTCTGCACGACCTGCGCGAGCGCGCCGCCGCGGGTGATGAGCCCGCTCGTGGTGGCGCCGGCGGTCGCCCGCACGACGTTGTGCGAGGGATCGGCGACGATGGCGATCTGCGGCAGCGCGCCGAGCACGTCCTCGACGCCCTCCGGCAGCCGGGGCTCCATGAGCGCCACCGCGCGCTGCCGCTGCCGATCGGCGACGCCGACGAGCGCCATCGCGCCGCCGCCGAGGATCACGCCGATCGCGAGCATGACGAAGAGCGCCGCGGTCGGATTCATGCCTCCACGATAGGAGACCCGCCCTCGCCCCGACGACACCTGCCGTACACTCGGTGGTCACCTCCCGGTCCTAGAGTCGCCGCGGCAGTCGCCCGCGCCGGCCAGGCAGGGGTGCGACCCCGTAAACACTCACCCTGAGTTCCACCGAGTAGTGAAGGACGACACACCCATGCGCGAAGTTTTCCAGCAGGATCTCGCCGAGGTCCAGACGGGCCTCGTCGGGCTCTCGCAGCAGGTCCTCGACGCCATGCGCAACGCCACCGCGGCCATGGCCCACAGCGACATCTCGCTCGCCGAGCAGGTCATCAGCGACGACATCCGCATCGACGAGGAGACCGCCCGCATCGACGACCTCACCGTCGAGATCCTGCTGCTGCAGGCCCCGGTCGCCCGCGACCTGCGGTTCATCATCTCGACGATGCGCATCGGCGCCTCGCTCGAGCGCATGGGCGACCTCGCCTCGCATGTCGCGCAGCTCGCGCGCCTGCGCTTCCCCGAGTTCGTCGGCCCCGAGGACCTCCGCGCCTCGTTCCTCCGCGCGGGCGAGCTCTGCATCGCGCAGGCCGAGAAGGTGCACCGCCTCCTCGACACCGAGGAGGAGGCGCTCATCGACGACATCATCGACAGCGACGACGAGATCGACAACCTCCACAAGGAGGTGCTCGACTCGCTCACCGCGCACGGCGACCAGGGCGAGGCGCCCTCGCTGCAGATCGTCGACGCGACGCTCGCGAACCGCTACTTCGAGCGCTTCTCCGACCACTGCGTGTCGATCGCGCGCCGGATGCGCTACCTGCAGTCGGGCGTCGCGCCCGAGTCGCCCTCGGCCTGACCCGCCCGCACGACGAAGGGGCCCGGATGCGATCGCATCCGGGCCCCTTCGTCGTGCGGGATGCCGCTGCGCGCTACTTCTGCGCGCCCTGGTTCGCGACCGCGGCGGCGCCGGCGGCGGCGGCCTCGGGGTCGAGGTACTCGGCCGCGGCGACCGGGCGCAGCGTCTCGGGGTCGAGGCGGTAGACGAGCGGGATGCCCGTGGGGATGTTCAGCCCGGCGATCTCGTCGTCGCCGATGCCGTCGAGGTGCTTCACGAGCGCGCGCAGCGAGTTGCCGTGCGCGGCGATCATCACGGTGCGGCCCGACTTCAGGTCGGGGGCGATGTCCGACTCCCAGTACGGCAGCAGCCGCTCGAGCACGTCCTTGAGGCACTCCGAGCGGGGCAGGTCGTCGCCGAGGTCGGCGTAGCGGCGGTCGCCGGCCTGCGAGAACTCGCTCGAGTCGTCGAGCGGCGGCGGCGGGGTGTCGTACGAGCGGCGCCAGATCATGAACTGCTCCTCGCCGAACTCGTCGCGGATCTGAGTCTTGTCCTTGCCCTGCAGCGCGCCGTAGTGGCGCTCGTTGAGGCGCCAGTTCCGCTTCGCGTCGATCCACGCGAACCCGGCGGCCTTGAGGGCGAGGTTCGCGGTGTCGATCGCGCGGGTCTGCAGCGAGGTGTAGAGGATGTCGGGGGCGAGACCCGACTCCTTGATGAGCTCACCCGCGCGCACGGCCTCGCCGCGGCCCTTCTCGGTGAGCTCGACATCGACCCAGCCGGTGAACAGATTCTTCTCGTTCCATTCGCTCTGGCCGTGTCGGACCAGGATCAGCGTCAGCGGTGCGTTCATACCCCCTAGCGTACCGACGCGAGGGTGCCGTTCGGCTGGCAGAATCGGGGGTCATGGCGACCGGACACCCGACCCGCGGCACCACCGGCACGAACCGGCTGCGCCGCGTCGACCGCTGGCTCGCCGAGCAGCCGGTGCTGCGGGGCCGGCGCTCGCCGCTCGTCGTCGATCTCGGCTTCGGGGCGAGCGGCGCGACGACGTTCGAGCTCCACGAGCGGCTCGCCCGGCGCATCCCCGGCGTGCGCGTGCACGGCGTCGAGATCGACCCCGAGCGGGTCGCCACCGCCCGCGCCCAGCTCGAGCGGCTCGGGCCGCGGGTGCGCGAGGCGGTGTCGTTCGGCCGGGGCGGATTCGAGACGCCGACGCCCGGCGACGAGCAGCCGCTCGTGATCCGCGCGCTCAACGTGCTGCGGCAGTACGACGAGCCCGAGGTGCCGGCGGCCTGGCGGCTCATGCTCGATCGGCTCGCGCCCGGCGGCCTGCTCGTCGAGGGCACCTGCAGCGAGATCGGCCGGGTGGCGAGCTGGATCGGGCTCGGCGCCGACGGCCCCGAGACGTTCACGATCTCGCTGCACCTCGGCGCGCTCGAGGCGCCGTCGATCGCCGCCGAGCGGCTGCCGAAGGCGCTCATCCACCGCAATGTGCCCGGCGAGCGGGTGCACGAGCTGCTCCGCGCCCTCGACGACGCCTGGACGCGCGAGGCGGCGCTCGCGCCGTTCGGCCCGCGGCAGCGCTTCGAGGCCGCCTGCCGGCGGCTGCGGGATGCGGGCTGGCCGCTGCCGCTCGAGCCGCGCCGCTGGCGGCTCGGCGAGCTCACGCTGCCGTGGTCGGCGGTCGCGCCGCGCTAGCGCGGGCCCGCAGCGCCGTTCGTCGCCGGCGGGCGGGCCGCCCTCAGAGCCGGCCGTCGCCGGCAGCCGGGAC
>JAAYAS010000356.1 GCA_012719255.1 Microbacteriaceae bacterium
AGCGCGAGCGCGCCCGCGAGGGCGGCCGCGGCGAGCACGGGGCCGCGGCGAGGGCGGCGGGTGCGGCGGCGGTGCGGGGCCGGGGCGGAGTGGATGCGGTCGGTCGCGCGGGTCATGTCGTGCTCCTGCGGTGGGGGTCGGGGGTCGGGGCCGGGATCGGGCTCGTGTCGGAACCGGGACCCTGCCGCGCCGTGCGCCCGGCCACGATGCCACCGCCGCCGGTGCGCGGGCTGGACGAGTGCCGTAAGATGCTCGGCAGCGACGATGATCCGCCATCAACGGGGAGTCTTCGGAAGAACGGCGCGCAGGCGCCCACTAGAACCGAACGGGTCCGGCCCGTGACAGCCGACGAACGAGCGGCGACCGCCATCCGCGGTCGCAATCGGGGTGGTACCGCGCGAGAGCGTCCCTGAGGTGAGATCCGCATCCCCACGGCATCGAATCAGGAGCCCATCGCATGACCTACCCGCGCAGCGCCTTCGGTCCCGGCGCCGACGCCGTCGTCGCCTCGCCCTCGTTCCCCGACCTCGAGCAGCAGGTGCTCGCGTTCTGGCGCGACGACGCGACCTTCCAGGCCTCGATCGACCGGCGCGACGGCGCCGACGAGTGGGTGTTCTACGACGGCCCGCCGTTCGCGAACGGCCTGCCGCACTACGGGCACCTGCTCACCGGCTACGCGAAGGACGTCTTCCCGCGCTACAACACGATGCGCGGCAAGCAGGTGAAGCGCGTGTTCGGCTGGGACACCCACGGCCTGCCCGCCGAGCTCGAGGCGATGAAGCAGCTCGGCATCACCACCAAGGGCGAGATCGAGGCGATGGGCATCGGCGAGTTCAACGCCGCCGCGAAGGAGTCGGTGCTCCGCTACACCCGCGAGTGGCGCGACTACGTCGAGCGCCAGGGCCGCTGGGTCGACTTCGAGAACGGCTACCGCACCCTCGACCTCGGCTACATGGAGTCGGTGATCTGGGCGTTCAAGCAGCTCCACGACCAGGGCCTCGCCTACGAGGGCTTCCGCGTGCTGCCCTACTGCTGGCACGACGAGACGCCGCTGTCGAACCACGAGCTGCGCATGGACGACGACGTCTACCAGGACCGCCAGGACAACACCGTCACCGTCACGTTCGCGATGCGCGGCGGCATCGCCGAGGAGCTCGACCTCGCGGGCGTGCGCGCCCTCGCCTGGACGACCACGCCCTGGACCCTCCCGACGAACCTCGCGCTCGCGGTCGGCCCGCACGTCGAGTACTCGGTGGTCGTCGCCGGCCCGAACGGCGCGGCCGACGGCGCCGGCCCCGGCGAGGCCCGCTACCTGCTCGCGACCGAGCGCATCCCCGCCTACGCGAAGGAGCTCGGCTACGACGACGCCGAGGCCGCCGCGGCGGGCGCCACCCGTGCCTTCGCCGGCGGCGAGCTCGCGAACATCGAGTACGAGCCGCTCTGGGACTTCTTCGCCGACGCCGACGTCTGGGGCACCGGCCGGGCGTTCCGCATCCTCGTCGACGACTACGTCACCACCTCCGACGGCTCGGGCATCGTGCACCAGGCCCCCGCCTACGGCGAGGACGACCAGCGCGTGTGCGAGGCGGCCGGCATCCCGACGATCCTGTCGGTGGATGCGGGCGGGCGCTTCCTCGACGCCGTCGCGCCGGTCGCGGGGCAGCAGGTGTTCGACGCGAACCGCGAGCTCGTGCGGCTGCTCAGGGCCGACGGCCGCCTGCTGCAGCAGAAGTCGTACGTGCACTCGTACCCGCACTGCTGGCGCTGCAAGAACCCGCTCATCTACAAGGCGGTGTCGAGCTGGTTCGTGCGGGTGAGCGAGTTCCGCGACGAGATGATCGAGCTCAACGAGCAGATCGAGTGGGTGCCCGAGAACGTCAAGCACGGCCAGTTCGGCAAGTGGCTCGAGGGCGCCCGCGACTGGTCGATCTCGCGCAACCGCTACTGGGGCTCGCCGATCCCGGTGTGGAAGTCGGACGACCCGAACCACCCGCGCATCGACGTCTACGGCTCGCTCGACGAGCTCGAGCGCGACTTCGGCGTGCGCCCGACCGACCTCCACCGGCCCGCGATCGACGAGCTCGTGCGGCCGAACCCCGACGACCCCACGGGCAGGTCGATGATGCGCCGCATCCCCGACGTCCTCGACGTGTGGTTCGACTCGGGCTCGATGCCGTTCGCGCAGGTGCACTACCCGTTCGAGCAGCAGGAGTGGTTCGACTCGCACTCGCCGGCCGACTTCATCGTCGAGTACATCGGTCAGACGCGCGGCTGGTTCTACGTGATGCACGCGCTGTCGACCGCGCTCTTCCACCGCCCCGCCTACAAGCGGGTGGTCTCGCACGGCATCGTGCTCGGCTCCGACGGCCGCAAGATGTCGAAGTCGCTGCAGAACTACCCCGACGTCAACGAGGTGTTCGACCGCGACGGCTCGGATGCGATGCGCTGGTTCCTCTCGTCGAGCGCGGTGCTGCGCGGCGGCAACCTCATCGTCACCGAGGAGGGCATCCGCGAGTCGACGCGGCAGTTCCTGCTGCCGCTGTGGTCGACGTACTACTTCTTCACCACCTACGCGAACTCGGCGGGCGGCCCCGGCGAGGCGTACACCGCGCAGTGGCGCACCGACTCGGCGCACCAGCTCGACCGGTACATCCTCGCGAAGCTCCGCGGCACGATCGAGGCGGTCACCGCCGACCTCGACGCGCTCGACGCGTCGACCGCCACCGCCCGGCTGCGCGACTTCGCCGACCTGCTCACGAACTGGTACGTGCGCCGCTCGCGCGACCGCTTCTGGGTCGGCGTCGGCGGCGACGACGACCATCGCGACGCGTTCGACACGCTGTTCACGGTGCTCGAGACGGTGTCGCGCATCGCCGCGCCGCTCGCGCCGTTCGTCACCGAGACCGTCTGGCGCGGCCTCACCGGCGAGCGCTCGGTGCACCTCGCCGACTGGCCCGACGCGGCCGACTTCCCGCAGGACGCGGCGCTCGCGTCGGCGATGGACGGCGTGCGCGAGGTCGTCTCGGGCGGCCAGGCGCTGCGCAAGGCCCACCACCTGCGGGTGCGGCTGCCGCTCGCGCGGCTCACCGTGCTCACCGCCCGCGCCGACGAGCTCGCGCCGTTCGCGCACATCGTCGCCGACGAGCTCAACGTGCGCGAGGTGCGCTTCGCCGAGCGCACCGACGCGGCGGCCGCCGAGTACGGCGTCGCCCGCGTGCTGCAGGTGAACGCCCGGGCCGCCGGCCCGCGCCTCGGCAAGCAGGTGCAGCAGGCGATCAAGGGCGCGAAGTCGGGCGACTGGCAGGAGGCCGACGGCGTCGTCACCGCCGGCGGCGTGCCGCTCGAGGCGGGGGAGTACGAGCTGCGGCTCGAGATCGCCGATTCGCACGGCGACGAGGTGCTCGACCTCCTCGACGACGGCTCGATCCTCGTGCTCGACGCCGCCGTCACCCCCGAGCTCGCCGCCGAGGGCGTCGCCCGCGACGCCGTGCGCGCCGTGCAGGACGCCCGCAAGGCCGCCGGCCTCGCCGTCAGCGACCGCATCCGGCTGCGGCTGCGCGCCGACGACGCCTCGGTCGAGGCGCTGCGCGCGCAGGCCCCGCTCGTGCAGGCCGAGACCCTCGCCGTCGACTACGAGGTGCGCGGCGGGCTCGAGGCGGATGCGGCGCGGGCGTCGATCCCGCACTCGTACGGCGCGCTCGAGATCGAGCTCGAGAAGGCCGGCGCGTGAGCCGGGATGCGTTCGGCCGCGACGGCCGCGACCCCGACGAGTCGGACTTCGGCGACGGCGGGCCCGGCGACGGCCGCGACCCGAGCGACCTCACCCCCGAGGAGCTGCTCGCGATGCTCGGCGGCGCGCCGTTCGACGCGACGCTCGACCCCGAGCTCGCGGCGCTCGAGGCGCAGTTCGCCGCCGACGACGACGAGACCGCCCCGGTGCTCCTCAGCGAGCGCGAGGCAGAGCAGCGCCGCATCCGCGACGAGACCGACTGGGCCGCCGAGGCCGACCGCGCCTACGAGGAGCTCCTCGAGCGCGTCGGCGAGGCGCAGCCCGAGCCGCGCCTGCATGCCACCCGCCGCGCCTGCGAGCTGCTCGGCGACGTGCACGAGACGTTCGGGATGATCCACATCACCGGCACGAACGGCAAGACGTCGACCGCGCGCATCGCCGAGGCGCTCGCGGGCGCCGCCGGCTCGCGCACCGGGCTGCTGTCGAGCCCGCACCTCGTGCGCGTCACCGAGCGCATCCGCATCGGCGGCGCGCCGATCAGCGACGAGCGCTTCGCCGTGAACTGGGACGACATCCGGCCGATCGTCGAGCTCGTCGACGCCGAGCTCGAGCGGGCCGGCGAGCCGCGGCTCACGTTCTTCGAGGCGCTCACGGTGCTCGGCTTCGCCTGCTTCACCGATGCGGGCGTCGAGGTCGGCGTCGTCGAGGTCGGGATGGGCGGCGAGTGGGACTCGACGAACGTCGCCGACGCCGACGTGGCCGTGTTCACGCCGATCGCGCTCGACCACGTCGACCGCCTCGGCGCGACCGTCGCCGAGATCGCCCGCACCAAGGCCGGCATCATCAAGCCCGGCTGCGCCGTCGTCACCGCCGAGCAGCGGCCGGAGGCGCTCGCCGAGCTGCGCCGCGCCGCCGAGCTGCGCGGCGCCGAGCTGCGCGTCGAGGGCGACGACTTCGGCGTGCTCAGCGACCGGCTCGCCGTCGGCGGCCGGCTCGTCGAGCTGCGCGGCATCGCCGGCCCGCACGAGGCCGCCGGGCTGCGGCTCATCGGCGAGCACCAGGCGCGGAACGCCGCGCTCGCGCTCGCCGCGGTCGAGTCGTTCTACGGCGAGCCGCTCACCGACGACGAGGTCGCCGCCGGCCTCGCCGCGGCGCGCTCGCCCGGCCGCCTCGAGGTGATCGGCACCGAGCCGACCGTCGTCGTCGACGCCGCTCACAACCCGCACGGCGCCGATCGGCTCGCCGCCGCCGTGCGCGAGGCGTTCGCGTTCGACGAGCTCGTGCTCGTGCTCGGCGTGCTCGCCGACAAGGAGGTCGCCGGCATCGCCGAGGTGCTCGCGCCGCTCGCGAGCCGCATCATCGCGACCGCCTCGAGCTCGTCGCGGGCGATCCCCGCCTGGGAGCTCTCGGAGCGGCTGCGCGAGGTGCTCGGCGACGAGACCGCCGACGCGAAGGGCCTGCAGTCGGTCGACGAGGCCCGCGACGCCTTCGACCTCGCCCGCGCCGAGGCCGTCGCGCTCGCCCGCGAGGGCGTGTCGACGGGCGTGCTCATCACGGGCTCGATCACGCTCATCGGCGAGGCGGTCGCCGCCGCCGAGGCCGACGGCTGGCGCGCGGCGCCGGGCGGCGCCGCGCCGCTCGAGATCGGCGCCGGTCCGGGGCTCGCCGGCGCTGCGCATCCCGACCCCGCGCATCCCGACCCCGCGCATCCCGACCCCGCGCGCCCCGACCCCGAGGAGGACCGGGCATGACCCGCCGTCGCCGCTACCGCACCATGATCGAGCAGCTCGGCTCGATCCTCGTCGGCTTCGAGGTGGTCGCCGTGTTCTGCGCCGGGATGGCGCTGTTCGGGCTGCGCGCGCTGCCGCCGGCCGTGGCGCTCGGCGGCACCGCCGGGTTCATCGTGCTGATGCTCGCGTCGATCCCGCTGCTGCGGCGGCCGTGGGGCAAGTGGTTCCTGCTCGCGCTGCAGATCGGGCTCACGCTGATGGGCCTCGTGCACGGCTCGATGTGGTTCGTCGGCGGCGTCTTCCTCGCCGCGTGGATCTACTGCCTGCGCCACGGCATCCGCATCGACGCCGAGCGGGCGCCGATCATCGCCGAGTACGAGCGGGCGCTCGCCGCCGGCGAGATCGACGAGACCGGCGCGCCGATCGACGGCGGCACCCGCGCGGATGAGGCCCAACCGGGTACGCGGTAGCGTGGGAAGGGTCGCCCGGGCGGCGGCCCGCCGTCAACGCACCTTCGAAGGAGCCCCCGCATGACCACGGTCCACGAACCCGAAGCCACCCTCGTGCTCATCAAGCCCGACGGCGTGCGCCGCAACCTGATCGGCGAGGTGCTCGCCCGCATCGAGCGCAAGGGCTACAAGGTGACCGGCCTGAAGATGGTCGTCGCCGACCGCGCCCTGCTCGAGGAGCACTACGAGGAGCACGTCGACAGGCCGTTCTTCGGCGCGCTCTGCGACTTCATGGCCTCGGGCCCGACGGTCGCCGTGCGCGTCGAGGGCAACCGCGTCATCGAGGGCTTCCGCTCGCTCGCCGGCGAGACGAACCCCACCACCGCGCGCCCCGGCACGATCCGCGGCGACTTCGGCCGCGACTGGGGCACCGCCGCCGTCGAGAACATCGTGCACGGCTCCGACTCGACGCTCTCGGCCGAGCGCGAGCTGCGCATCTGGTTCGGGGGCGGCGACGACGCCCCCGAGTCCGAGGCCTAGCCGACGTCCCGCCGTGTCCGGCGCGCCCGGGCCCGGCGCCCCGCCGACTCCGTCACCGCCCCGTTCGAGGGCCCGGTGGCGGGGTCGGCGCGTTTCCGGGCGGTGCGCCGCCGCGGTGCTCGCCGCCGTCGGCTGACCGCGGGGATGCAGGGGGCGTGCGATACTGTGACGGTGCGCGAGAGCGCATGGAGACTTCACGAGCGCCCGCGGGTGCTCGGCAGAGCCGCACCGAGCGGCGACGCGCCCAGCGGCGCGAAGGATTTCCGTGGCGAGTCCACGGCACAGCGAGATTGACCGGCCGGTTCCGCGCATCGCGATCGGCCGGGGCAGGAGAGCCCCCGATGGCGGACAGCGACAGCACCCCCACCCACGAGAACGAGCACGAGCAGCGCGACGAGCAGGCGGTCGAACCCGCCGCCGAGACCGGCGCCGGCGCCGAGGCCGAGATGCCCACCGCCGACGGCGAGGTCATCGGCGAGGCGATCGAGGCGGCCGGCAGCGAGGCCGTCGCGACCGGCGCCGACGACGCGGCGACTCCGGATGCGGCGACCGCGCCCCAGGCGGACGCCGAGCCGGCCACGACCGACGAGCCGGCCGATGCCGAGCGGGCGGGTGCCGAGCAGGCCGTCGCCGAGCAGACCGGCACCGAGCAGGCGCCGCCCGCCGCCGAGACCGACGAGCCGAGCGGCGCCGACGAGTCCGACGAGTCCGACGCGCGTGCCGAGGCCGGGACGACCGCCGAGGGCGACCGCACCGACGCG
>JAAYAS010000357.1 GCA_012719255.1 Microbacteriaceae bacterium
ACGGCCTCGATGGCCTCCTTCGCGAGGATCTCGGCCGAGTCCTGGTCGACGAGGTAGTCGCCGCCCTTGACGGTGTCGTAGGTGTGCCACTCCCAGTTGTCCTCCTCGACGTTGGCGAGCGCGGCGGCCATGCCGCCCTGCGCCGCGCCGGTGTGCGAGCGAGTGGGGTAGAGCTTCGTGACGACGTCGATCACCGCGCCGGTGCCGGCCTGCTCGGCGGCCTCGATCGCGGCGCGCATGCCGGCGCCGCCGGCGCCGACGATGACGACCTCGTTGCGGTGGTAGTGGATCGTGACGCCGTCGACGACCTTCGTCTCGTCCTTGAGCTGTTCAGCAGCCATGTTGTTGTTGTTCTCCTGTCAACGAATCGGTGCGGCGACTACATGCAGATGTTCGCGCTGCCGGCGCCCGCGATGCAGGGCTCGACGGCGAACACGATGAGCACGATGAGACCGAGGACGATCTCGACGATGCACGCGATCCAGAGGGTGGCGGTGAGGGCCTTGCGCGGCCCGGGCTTGTAGACGTAGTCGTTCACGAGCGTGCGCATGCCGTTGGTGCCGTGGATGAGCGCGAGGATCAGCAGCAGCGCATCCCAGAAGAGCCAGAACGGGACGGCGAACTTCTCGTCGACGACGAACTGGTAGCTGATCTGGCTCACGCCGTCGCCGGCGATGAGGTTCGACCAGAGGTGGACGAACACGAGCACGACGAGCAGCACGCCCGACACCCGCATGTAGACCCAGCCCGCGCGCTCCCAGTTGATGCCGCCGGTCTTGCGCTCGGCGAGCGGGGTGCGGGGGTATTCGACGGTTTCGATGGTCATTCTTCGAATCTCCCTTGGCCCTAGTGCGAGAACACGTTCTGGAGGTGGACGATGGCGAACGGCACGAGCACCGCGACGCAGAGGACGATGACGCCCCAGAACAGGCCGCGGTGGATGCGGGTGCCGCCGGGGAGGAAGTCGACGAGGATGATCCGCAGGCCGTTGAAGGCGTGGTAGACGATGGCCGCGACCAGACCCAGCTCGCCGATGCCCATGATCGGGGTCTTGTAGGCGCCGATGACGGCGTCGTAGACCTCGGGGCTCACGAGGAGCAGCGCGCTGTCGAGCACGTGCACGAGCAGGAAGAAGAAGATGGCGACACCGGTGATTCGGTGGAGCACCCACGACCACATGCCCTCGTTGCCGCGGTAGAGGCGGCCGGCGATGGCCTTCTTCTTCGCGGGTGCGGGCTGGGCGGGGGTGCCGGTCTGGACAGCTGACACGGAACTACCCTTCTGTTCTCTTTGCTTTCCCGGCGGCTCGGGGGGTCGCTCGGGTCTGAGGCTCTGCGGTTCGCTCAGAGCGCACAACTGCATCATCCAGATTACCCCGGATCGGAGGCCGCGCCGCGCGCGTGAAACGAACGCCGTTCAGGCCGCGGGGCGCCGGCCGCTCGCGGCCGCCGGGGCGGGATGCGCCGGGGCGCGTCACCGCTGCCGGCCGGCGACGAGCGCCGGGGCCGGGGCGGGGGCGAGCACGGCGGCGTAGTGGCCGAGCAGCTCGTCGCAGATCGCGTCCCACGAGCGGCCGCGCACGCGGCGGCGGCCGGCCTCGCCCATGCGGGCGCGCAGCTCGGCGTCGCCGACGAGCCGCTCGACGTACTCGCGCATCGAGTCGCCGCCGGCGTGCTGCTCGGGGTCGAAGAGGTAGCCGTCGCCGCCGTGGGTGATGAGGTCGATCGGGCCGCCGGCGAGCGGGGCGACGACCGGCAGGCCCGAGGCGTGCGCCTCCTGCAGCGTCTGGCCGAAGGTCTCCTCGGTGCCGGTGTGCACGAACACGTCGAAGGCGGCGTAGGCGGTCGCGAGCTCGTGGCCGGTGCGGCGGCCGAGCCAGGTCACCGGCATGCCGTCGAGCGCGGCGCGGGCGATCGCCTCGCTCGGGCCGTCGCCGACGATCGCGATGCGGATGCCGGGGAGGCCGCGCAGCGCGGCGAGCCGCTCGACCTGCTTCTCGGGGGCGAGCCGCCCGACGTAGCCGACGACGACCTCGCCGTTCGGCGAGAGCTCGGCGCGCAGCGCCTCGGTGCTCGGATGGGCGCGGTGCTGCGGGTGGTAGGCGTGCAGGTCGACGCCGCGGCCCCAGCGGTGCACCCGCTCGATGCGGTTGCGGGCGAGATCGCGGATCGAGGCCGTCGACGGCGCGAGCGTGCGGTCGGCGAGGTTGTGCACGTAGCGGAGCATCGCCCAGGCGAGCTCGCGCATCATGCCGACGCCGTTGCGGCCGGTGTAGCCGGCGATGTCGGTCTGGAAGATCGCGACCGAGGGGATGCCGCGGCGCTTCGCGGCGCTGATCGCGTGGCCGCCGAGCAGCGCCGGGCTCGCGGCGTGGAGCACATCGGGCGCGAAGCCGTCGATGATGCGCTCGACCGCGGCGCTCGGCAGCCCGACGGGGAACTCGCGCACCGCGACGGCCGGCACCTCGTGCACCGGGAAGCCCGCGTACTCGGCCGGGGCGTCGGCGGCGGGGCAGATGACGATCGCCTCGTGGCCGCGCAGGGCGAGGTGGTCGAGCACCTTCTTCACGCTGTTGGTCACCCCGTTGACGGTGGGGAGGAAGCTCTCGGTGACGACGGCGACTCGCATGATGGCTGAAAATACCCCGTCGAGGTGGAATTCGGGTGAATCCGGGCAACCGTCGGGTGAATCCCCGGGGAACCCCCGGATCGGGTCGGGTCGGCCCGCCGGCAGGCCGACCGCGGGTCGGCAACGGCTACCGTGGAGCGCATGTCTGCGAACCTCGACCGCTTCCACGCGGTGATCCCCGCCGGCGGCGTCGGCTCGCGCCTCTGGCCGCTGAGCCGGGCGACCGCGCCGAAGTTCCTCCACGACGTCGCCGGCACCGGCGAGACGCTGCTGCGCTCGACGTGGCTGCGCCTCGTGCCGCTCTGCGGCGAGGACCGCATCATGGTGGTCACCGGCTGCGCGCACGCCGACGAGGTGCGCCGCCAGCTGCCCGAGCTGCGCGACGACGGCATCGTGCTCGAGACCGAGGGCCGCGACTCGAGCGCCGCGATCGGCCTCGCCGCGGCCATCCTCGAGCGCCGCAGCCCCGGCGCCGTGATCGGCTCGTTCGCCGCCGATCACCTCGTCCACTCCGACGTGCGCTTCCGCCGCGCGGTGCGCGAGGCGGTCGCGGCCGCCGAGGCCGGCTGGATCGCGACCATCGGCATCCAGCCGGTCGAGCCGTCGACGGCGTTCGGCTACATCCGCGCCGGCTCGCCGCTCGAGGTCGAGGGCGCGCCCTCGGCGCGCAACGTCGAGGCGTTCGTCGAGAAGCCGAAGCTCGCCACCGCGCGCCGCTACCTCGTCTCGGGCGAGTACCTCTGGAACGCCGGCATGTTCATCGCCCGCGCCGCGACGCTGCTCGAGGTGCTCGCCGAGCACGAGCCCGAGCTCGCCGCCGGCATCGCCGAGATCGCGGATGCGTGGGACGGCCCCGAGCGCGAGGCGACCGTCGCGCGCGTGTGGCCGTCGCTGAAGAAGATCGCGATCGACTACACCGTCGCCGAGCCCGCCGCGAAGGAGGGTCGGCTCGCGGTGATCCCCGGCTTCTTCGGCTGGGACGACGTCGGCGACTTCGCCGCGGTGTCGCGCGTGCACCTCGGCGCCGGCGACAACGACATCAACGTCATCGGCGACCCCGGGCGGGTCGTGTCGACCGGCTCGACCGGGCTCGTCGTCTCGCAGACCGACCGCGTCGTCGCCGTCGCCGGCATCCCCGACGTCGTCGTCGTCGACACCCCGGACGCGCTGCTCGTCACCACCCGCGCCGGCGCGCAGGACGTGAAGCAGCTCGTCGAGCAGCTCAAGGAGTCGAACCACCCCGAGGTGCTCTAGCCCGGCTCGCGCGCCGGACGCCCGGCGGGTCGAGCGGCGCGGCGGATGTCGGTGGTTCACAAGACCCGGCGGCGTGTCGCGAACGATTCGATTGCAATGTGCATTTCCCGGGAATCGGATGCGAGCGCGTCGATACACTGCCGAGCACGACGGTCGCGCACGGAAGCGGACCGGGTAGGAGGATCCATCGTGTTCACCCGCAAGAAGCTCGTCGCGGCCTTCGGCCTCGCGGCGGCCAGCATGCTCGTGCTCTCGGCCTGCGGCCAGGCGCCCGACGCCGACGCGCCCGCCGCCGACGGCGACGGCACCGGTGCCGCGGTCGACGGCAGCGACTTCACCGCCTGCATGGTCTCCGACGAGGGCGGCTTCGACGACCGCTCGTTCAACGAACTCTCGCACACCGGCCTCGAGCAGGCCGCGAGCGAGCTCGGCGTCGCCACCAACGAGGCCGAGTCGAAGACCGAGGGCGACTACAACGCCAACCTCACCGCCATGCTCGACGCCGGCTGCGACATCATCGTGCCCGTCGGCTTCAAGCTCGCCGACGCGACCGCCGAGATCGCCGCCGCGAACCCCGAGACGCAGTTCGCGATCGTCGACGTCGACTGGGTCGAGGGCGACAACGTGCTCGGCCTCACCTACGACACCGCGCAGGCCGGCTTCCTCGCGGGCTACGCGGCCGCCGGCTACTCGGAGTCGGGCGTCGTTGCCACCTACGGCGGCGCGCAGCTGCCCTCGGTGACGATCTTCATGGACGGCTTCCACGACGGCATCAAGTACTGGAACGAGCAGAAGGGCGAGGACGTCCGCCTCATCGGCTGGGACGTCGACACCCAGAACGGCTCGTTCGTCGGCGACTTCTCGAACCAGGCGAGCGCCAAGCAGATCACCGAGGGCTTCCTCGCCGAGGGCGCCGACGTCATCCTGCCGGTCGGCGGCCCGCTCTACCAGGGCGGCGTCGAGGCGATCCGCGACGCCGGCAGCGACGCGCTGATCATCGGCGTCGACAGCGACCTCGCGGTCGCCGACCCCTCGGTCGCCGACAAGGTGTTCGTGTCGATCCAGAAGGGGCTCGACGTCTCGGTGTTCGAGGCCATCGAGTCGGCCGTGAACGGCGAGTTCGAGGGCGGCCTCTACGTCGGCACGCTCGAGAACGACGGCGTCGGCATCTCGGGCTTCGGCGAGTTCGAGTCGGAGCTGCCCGAGGGCATGCTCGACGAGCTCGAGCAGATCAAGCAGGGCATCATCGACGGCTCGATCGAGGTCGTCTCGCCCTCGTCGCCCCAGCCCGCCGCCTAGTCGGCCGGCGCGGACGCACCGCATCCACCACGATCGAGCCCGCTGAATCGCCCCGCTGATTCGGCGGGCTCGATCCGCGTCGGGGCCACGGGCCCCGGCGCGGCGACGGCACGGCCCCGACGACGCGGCCGGCCGCATCCACGCCCCCGAACCCCGGACGGAGTCATGAAACTCGAACTGCGCGGCATCACCAAGCGCTTCGGCAGCTTCACCGCGAACGACCGCATCGACCTCGTCGTCGAACCCGGCGAGATCCACGCCCTGCTCGGCGAGAACGGCGCCGGCAAGTCGACGCTGATGAACGTGCTCTACGGCCTGTACGACCCGGAGGAGGGCGAGATCCTCCTCGACGGCGAGGTGCAGGACTTCGACGGCCCCGGCGACGCGATGGCCGCCGGCATCGGCATGGTGCACCAGCACTTCATGCTCGTCCCGGTGTTCACCGTCGCCGAGAACCTCATGCTCGGCCACGAGCCGGTGAAGGGCGCCGGCGTGCTCGACCTCGAGGCCGCCCGCACCCGCGTGCGGGAGATCTCCGACCGCTTCGGCTTCGACATCGACCCGGACGCGCTCGTCGAGCACCTCTCCGTCGGCGCGCAGCAGCGCGTCGAGATCATCAAGGCGCTCTCGCAGGACGCGCAGGTGCTCGTGCTCGACGAGCCCACCGCCGTGCTCACGCCGCAGGAGACCGACGAGCTCATGGCGATCATGGACGAGCTGCGCAAGCAGGGCACCTCGATCGTGTTCATCTCGCACAAGCTCCGCGAGGTGCGGCAGGTGAGCGACAGGATCACCGTCATCCGCCGCGGCAAGGTCGTCGGCACCGCCGAGCCCACCGCGAGCAACGAGGAGCTCGCCGCGCTCATGGTCGGCCGCGCCGTCGACCTCTCCGTCGACAAGGAGCCCGCGAAGCTCGGCGACGAGGACTTCGTCGTCGACGGCCTCACCGTCTTCGCCGCCGACGGCTCGACCCGCATCGACGACCTCTCGTTCTCGATCCGCGGCGGCGAGGTGCTCGTCGTCGCCGGTGTGCAGGGCAACGGCCAGACCGAGCTCACCGAGGCGATCCTCGGCCTGCAGGAGCGCACCCGCGGCTCGATCCGCCTCGGCGGCGAGGAGCTGCTCACCCGCTCGGTGCGCAGGACCCTGGATGCGGGGGTCGGGTACGTGCCCGAGGACCGCACCAAGGACGGCCTGGTCGGCGAGTTCACCATCGCCGAGAACCTCGTGCTCGACCGCATCGACGACCCGCAGTTCTCGCGCGCCGGCGGCCTGCGCCTCGGCGCGATCAGCGAGTTCGCCGACGAGTCGATCGAGTCGTTCGACATCCGCACGCCCTCGCGCGAGACGCACGCCGGGCGGCTGTCGGGCGGCAACCAGCAGAAGGTCGTGCTCGCCCGCGAGCTCGGCCGGCCGCTGAAGATGTTCATCGCCTCGCAGCCCACCCGCGGCCTCGACGTCGGCTCGATCGAGTTCGTGCACCAGCAGATCATCGCCGCGCGCGACTCGGGCATCCCCGTGCTCATCGTCTCGACCGAGCTCGACGAGGTCGTCGAGCTCGGCGACCGCATCATGGTGATGTACGGCGGCCGCTCGATGGGCATCGTGCCCCCGACCGCATCCCGGGAGGAGCTCGGCACGATGATGGCCGGCATCCCGCATCCGAGCCTCGACCAGGAAGGAGCGGCGGCATGACCGACGAGCAGCAGCCCACCACCAGCCCCACGGCGAGCGCCGAGCCGGCGCCGCAGCCGAGCGAGCGGCAGCTCGAGGAGGCGAAGCGCAACCCCTGGGAGGGCGTGTGGCGCGACATCCTCGGCGGCAACGTGCTCCGCTCGATCGTCGCCGTGCTGCTCGCGATCCTCATCGGCTCGCTCATCGTGGTGTTCACCGACAAGCGCGTCATCGACGCGATGGGCTACTTCGCGGCCCGCCCCGGCGACACCTTCGACGCGATGGGCCAGGTCATCGGCTCGGCGTACGGCGCGATCTTCAACGGCGCCGTCTACAACCCGACCCGCGGCTTCGCGCCGCTGTTCAACACGCTGAAGTACGCGACCCCGCTCATCGCGGCCGGTCTCGGCCTCGCCGTCGCGTTCCGCGCCGGCCTGTTCAACATCGGTGGTCAGGGGCAGATGCTCGCCGGCGCCTTCCTCGCCGGCATCGTCGGCGCCCAGTGGCAGCTGCCGATGGGCCTGCACTTCGTCGTCGCACTGCTCGCCGGCATCGCCGGCGCCTCGATCTGGGCGGCGATGGTCGGCTGGCTCAAGGCGCAGACCGGCGCCCACGAGGTGATCCTCACGATCATGTTCAACTGGATCGCCTACTGGGGCCTCACCTACCTGCTCAAGCAGCCGCCGTTCAACGGCCCCCGCGCCGCCGGCAACCCGAAGGCCGGGCCGATCCACGAGACCGCCTGGCTGCCCGAGCTCGGACCGATGTCGATCGGCATCGTGCTCGTGCTGCTCGCCGCGGTCGCGTTCTGGTGGCTGTTCGAGCGCTCGACGGTCGGATTCCGCATCCGCGCCGTCGGCATCAACCCGAACGCCGCCCGCACCGCCGGCATCGACGTGAAGGTGATGACCGTCGTCACGATGGCGCTCTCGGGCGCCTTCATGGGCATCGCCTCGGCGACGCAGGTGCTCGGCGAGTTCCGCACCGGCTACACCAACCTCGTCGACGAGGGCATCGGCTTCTCGGCGATCACCGTCGCCCTCCTCGGCGGCAACCACCCCGTCGGCGTCGTGTTCGCCGGTCTGCTCTTCGGCGCCCTGCGCGCCGGCCAGGCCGGCATGCAGACCGTCGGCATCTCGCCCGACATCATCCCGGTCATCCAGGGCATCATCGTGCTGTTCGTCGCGGCCCCGCCGCTGATCCGCGCGATCTTCCGGCTCCCGAAGCCGACCGGTCTGCGGCTCGCCGACCGGATCGCCGCGAGCCGCGAGGCGGGCGGAGCGAAGTCAGCAGCGCAGAAGGCGGAGGCCAACCGATGAGCACCACCATCACTCCCGACACGGTCGCCCCGAACGCGGGCGGCACCGACCGCGCGGCCGCCGACGCGCCCCGCTCGTGGAAGGCGCCGATCATCCTCGGCCTGCTCGGGCTCGTCGCGCTCATCCCGTTCGCGCTGCTCGTGCCCGCCGACAAGACCACCGGCGTCAACGTCTACGGCGACCCCACGCCCGAGCTCGTGCTGCCGACGATGACGACGAACCTCGTGCTCGCCGCGCTGATGCTCGTCATCGCCGGCATCGCCACCTGGTTCGTGGTGCAGCGGCGCCGGGTGCCGCTGTGGTTCTACGGCGTGTTCGGCTTCCTCTGGATCATCGCGCTCATCCTCTGGATCGGCAACGGCGCGAACGTGCCGCTCACCTGGCTGCTCACGAGCACCGTGGCGCTCGCCACCCCGCTCGTGTTCGGTTCGATGGCCGGCATCGTCGCCGAGCGCGCCGGCGTCGTGAACATCGCCATCGAGGGCCAGCTGCTCGCCGGCGCCTTCACCGGCGCGCTCGTCTCGTCGATCACCGGCAACGCATTCATCGGCCTCGGCGCCGCGATGCTCGCCGGCGCCCTCGTGTCGCTGCTGCTCGCCGTGTTCGGCATCACCTACTGGGTCGAGCAGGTCGTCGTCGGCGTCGTGATCAACATGATCGTCATCGGCCTCACGAGCTTCTTCCTCTCGGGCTTCATGAGCGCCGACCGGGCGACGTTCAACTCGCCGGTGAAGTACCCGCGGTGGAACGTGCCGGGGCTCAGCGAGATCCCGGTGATCGGCCCGCTGCTGTTCCAGCACACCCTCATCACCTACCTGATGTTCCTCGCGGTGCCGCTGCTCACCTTCCTGCTGTTCCGCTCGAAGTGGGGCCTGCGCACCCGCGCCGTCGGCGAGCACCCGAAGGCCGCCGACACCGTCGGCGTGAACGTCGTCGCCACCCGCTACCGCGCGGTGATCCTCTCGGGCCTCATCGCCGGCGCCGGCGGCACGTTCTACACGCTCGGCGAGGTCGGCGCGTTCAGCCACAACATCACCTCCGGCCACGGCTACATCGCGCTCGCCGCGGTAATCTTCGGCCGCTGGCACCCGGTGTACGCGGCCGGCGCGGCGCTGCTGTTCGGCTTCGCGAACGCCATCTCGGCGCTCGCCGGCCAGGTGGGCGCGCAGGTGTCGAGCGACCTCATGCGGATGGTCCCGTACGTCGTCACGCTGCTCGCGGTGATCGGCCTCGTCGGCCAGTCGCGGGCACCGGCGGCGAGCGGCAAGCCGTACTTCAAGTCGTGAGCGGCGGGCCGGTCGTGAGCGACGGGGCCGCCGCGAGCGGCGCATCCGATCACGTCGACTGGGCGGCGCTGCGCGGCGCCGCCCGGGTCGCGATGACGCGCGCCTACGCCCCGTACTCGGGATTCCCGGTCGGGGCGGCGGCGCTCGTCGACGACGGCCGCATCGTCACCGGCGCGAACGTCGAGAACGCGAGCTACGGCTGCGGCCTGTGCGCCGAGTGCGGGCTCGTCTCCGAGCTCGCGATGACCGGCGGCGGGCGGCTCGTCGCCTTCGCCTGCGTCGACGGCGACGGCGAGCCGCTCATGCCCTGCGGCCGCTGCCGGCAGCTGCTCAACGAGTTCAAGGCGCCGGGCATGCGCATCGACACCCCGCGCGGCATCCTGCCGTTCGACGACATCCTGCCGCAGGCGTTCGGCCCCGAGCACCTCGCCTGACCCGGCCGCAGCCGGCGCCCGCCGCCATCCCCATCCACCGTCAAGGAGCCGACATGCCCCAGGAATTCGACGCCGTCGACCTCATCCGCCGCAAGCGCGACGGCGGTGAGCTGACGACGCCCGAGATCGACTGGCTCGTCGCCCGCTACACCGACGGCTACGTCGGCGACGAGCAGATGGCCGCGATGGCCATGGCGATCCTCCTCAACGGGATGCGGCGCCGCGAGATCCACGACCTCACGCAGGCGATGATCGCCTCGGGGGAGCGGATGGACTTCTCGGCACTGTCGAAGCCGACCACCGACAAGCACTCGACCGGCGGCGTCGGCGACAAGATCACCCTGCCGCTCATGCCGCTCGTCGCCTCGTTCGGCGTCGCGGTGCCGCAGCTGTCGGGCCGCGGCCTCGGCCACACCGGCGGGACCCTCGACAAGCTCGAGTCGATCGTCGGCTGGCGCGCCGAGCTGTCGAACGACGAGATCATGCGGCAGCTCGAGGACGTCGGCGGCGTGATCTGCGCCGCGGGCGCCGGCCTCGCGCCCGCCGACAAGAAGCTCTACGCCCTGCGCGACATCACCGGCACCGTCGAGGCGATCCCGCTCATCGCCTCGTCGATCATGTCGAAGAAGATCGCCGAGGGCACCGGCGCGCTCGTGCTCGACGTGAAGTACGGCTCGGGCTCGTTCATGGGCGACATCGAGCGCTCGCGCGAACTCGCCCGCACGATGGTCGACCTCGGCACCGACGCCGGCGTGAACGTCTCGGCGCTGCTCACCGCCATGGACTCGCCGCTCGGCCTCACGATCGGCAACGCGAACGAGGTGCGCGAATCGCTCGAGGTGCTCGCCGGCGGCGGCCCCGCCGATGTGGTGCAGCTCACCGTCGCCCTCGCCCGCGAGATGCTCGAGCTCGCCGGCGTGCACGACGCCGACGTCGAGGCGCACCTGCGCGGCGGCCAGGCGATGGACGTGTGGCGGCGCTTCGTCGAGGCCCAGGGCGGCGACCCGGATGCGGCGCTGCCGACCCCGCGCGAGTCGCTCGAGGTGCGCGCCGAGGCCGACGGGGTGCTGACGCGGCAGGACGCCTACCGCTTCGGCCTCGCCGCCTGGCGCCTCGGCGCCGGTCGCGCCCGCGCCCAGGACCCGGTCGTGCACTCGGCCGGCATCGACCTCGCGGTGAAGCCCGGCGACGAGGTGCGCCGCGGCGACCTGCTCTGGACCCTCCACGCCGAGGACGCCGCGCGCTTCGACCGCGCGCTCGAGGCGCTCGACGGCGCCGCCGAGTTCGCGGCCCCCGGCACCGCGGTCGAGCTGCCGCCGCTGGTGGCGGGGCGGGTCGGCGCCGACGACTGAGCGCGCCGCGTCCCCGGCGCCCCGCCGGCCCCACCCGGGGCGAAGTCGCTGGGGGTCGGGGCGTGTCGCTGGTGCCAGGGCGCCAGCGACTTCGGCGGGGCGCCAGCATCATGCTCCTGAGTCGAGAGGCTGGGGCCCGCCGGGACGTCGTTGGGCGTCCGGTGCACGGGCTCGGCAGCTTCCGGGTGGCAGGAGTCGGGCGGGAGCCGGGCGGGCGGCGGGCGGCGGTCAGCCGGCGCGCTCGCGGGCGCGATCGGCGATGAGGGCGGCCTGCAGGGCGAACGCCTCGTCGGGCTCGTCGAGGCGCAGCCGCCACTCGTCGACCGCCTGCTGCACCCGGTAGCGCACCGTGTTCTCGTGCACGCCGAGCACCGCGGCCGCGCCGCTCGCCCCGCCCTGCTCGAACCAGGCGAGCAGCGTCTCGCGCCGCTCCCGCTCGCGGCGGCCGCCGGGCGGTGCGGCGAGCGCGGGATGGCGCAGATGCGGAGGGGCGTCGAGGAGGTCGGCCAGCCGCTGCGCGAGGAGCGCCGCCCGCACGTCGCCGCTCGCGCGCACGGGCCGGCGCGGGTCGTGGGGGAGCCGGAGGATCGCATCCGCCTCGGCGCGCGCGGCCGCGAGACCGTCGGCGACGCGCGCAGGGCCGGCGAGGGCCGCGCGCACGGGGATGGTGAACGCTCGGGAGGCGGCGCGCAGCGCGACCGCGACCGCGTCGCGGAGCCGCTCGGCCGAGGCGCCCTCCACGGCGATGCAGCCGACGCCGGCGTCGACGGCGCCGCCGGCGACGGCCACCCGGGCGCGCAGCCGGCGCTCGGCGAAGGCGAGCAGCTGCCGCAGGTCGCCGGGGCCGCCGCCCTCGCCCGCGAAGCCCACGGCGACGAGCCGCGCCTCGGCGCGCTGCGAGAGGCCGAGCGCCGCGAGCTCGTCGCCCTCGGGCGGCCCGGCGAGCAGCCGCACGAGCGCGGCCTCGCGTCGACGGGTCTCGGCATCGGTCGCGCGCCAGGCGGCGACGAGGTGCGCGGCCGCGGCGCGGGCGCCGCGCTCGAGCGCCTCGAGCCGCTCGGGCGGCAGCGGCGCGGCGGGGTCGGCCCCGTCGGGGTCGATCGCCCAGATGCTGCCGAGCTGCAGTCCGCCGGCGCGGATCGCGATCGCCGCTCGCGGCAGCTCGTCGCCGTAGCGGGGGAACCGCACCGGGCCGTCGGCGCGGAGCACCTCGCGGTACTGCTCGGAGTTCATCGCCGCCTCGGGCACCTTGCGGGTGCGGATGCCCTCGGCCCGGAACTCGTCGATCACCTGCCCCGGCACGGTCGAGTAGGCGAGCAGGATGCGGGCGTGGTCCTCGACCGCGACCGAGCCGCCGAACACCTCGGCGATCGAGTCGGCGATGGCGAACAGGTGGTCGGGCTGCAGCACCGAGGCGGTGATGCCCGGCGCGTGCTCGCCGATCGCCCGCTCGACGAGCGCCTCGACCTCGCGCCAGGTGAGGCCGTCGGCGATGCGCAG
>JAAYAS010000358.1 GCA_012719255.1 Microbacteriaceae bacterium
GCCGCGGAGGGGTGACTCAGCCGCGGGCGGCGCTCCGCACCGCGGGGCGCGCTCAGCCCCGGGCGGCGCCCTCGACCCGCGGCCGCAGGCGCCGGGCGACGAGCACGACCTCGTCGACGACGCGGGCGATCGCGGCGGCGTGCCGGCCGTCGGGGTCGTCGGGCCGTCGCACCGCGAGCAGCGCGTCGCGCCGCAGCAGCGAGGTCGGCACCGGCACCGCTCGCACTCCTGCCGGCGCCTGCTCGAGCGCCGATCGCGGCACGGCCGCGACGACGAGGCCCGAGGCGACGAGCCGCAGCACCGCCGGGTAGTCGTCGGTGCGCATCCCCGGCTCGGGCTCGAAGCCGGCGAGCCGGCACAGCGACCGGGTGGCGAGGTCGAGCGGGTCGGACTCGTCGATGCCGAACGCCCAGCGCTCGCCGCGCAGCGCGCCGAGATCGGCGACCCGCTCGATGCGCTCGAGCGGATGCGCCGCGTGCACGCACAGCCGCACCGGCTCGGCGAACAGCCGCAGCATCGATACGCCCTCGGGCGGCTCGAGCCGCTGCTCGGCCATCGCGAACACGATCGCGAGGTCGAGCTCGCCGCGCTCGAGGGATGCGGTGAGCTGCGAGACCTCGTCGAGCGTCGCCTCGAGCGCCGGGGCGCCCTCGTCGCCGAGCCGCGCGTGCACCTCGGGGAGGATGCGCGCCCCGAGCGTCGGGAACGCGCCGAGCCGCACCGGCAGGGCGCCGGTGCGGCGGCGGACGGCGAGGTCGTCGAGCAGCCGCTCGCCGAGGGCGAGGATCTCGCGGGCGCGCTCGGCGACGAGCCGGCCCGCCTCGGTCGGCGTCGAGCCGCGCGGCGTGCGCTCGAGCAGGCGCTCGCCGGTCGTGCGCTCGAGCTTGCGGAGGTGGTGGTCGACGGTCGGCTGGCTCCACTGCAGGCGCTCGGCGGCGGCCGCGAGCGAGCCGGTGCCGAGCACGGCGGTGAGCGCGAGCAACCCGCGCGGGTCGATGAGTCGGTCCATCCCGGTGCTCCCTTCGGCGCTGTTCGGTGCGCGGGCCGATGCGCGCGCACCGGTTCGGGGTCTCCGCATCCTGCTCCATACCCAGTATGGAGCACTCCCGTGAAGTCGCGCTTCTCCTTTCGCGCCGACCGCGGCATCGTCGAAGCCATGAGCCTCGACTTCGCCGCACCCCGCACCCGCGCGGCGGCCGCGCGCCCGCTCGGCCCCGCATCCGCCCGCTCGCCGCACCGCGGACTCTCGCCCGAGCAGACCGCCGCGCCCTACGCCTCGGCGCTCTCCCTGCACGCCCAGCGCGACACGCTCTCGCTGCTCGTGCCCGGGCACGGCGCCGCCGGCACCGGCATCGCGCAGGGCCAGGCCGACTACTTCGGCGAGCGGCTGCTCGCGCTCGACGTGCCGCCGCTGCTCGAGGGCATCGACCTCGGCCCCGGCTCGCCGAAGCAGCGCGCGCTCGAACTCGCCGCCGAGGCGTGGGGCGCGCGGCGCACCTGGTTCCTCACGAACGGCTCGTCGCAGGCGAACCGGATCGCCGCGATCGCCGCCCGCGGCCTCGGCGACGACGTCGTGATGCAGCGCTCGGCGCACTCGAGCTTCGTCGACGGCATCCTCGTCGCCGGCCTGCGCCCCGGGTTCGCGACCCCGGCGATCGATCGGGCCCGCGGCATCCACCACGGCCTCACGCCCGATGCCGTGCGCGCCGCGATCGAGGCCCACCCCGGCGCCCCGCGCGCCGTGTACATCGTGTCGCCGAGCTACTTCGGCGCGGTCGCCGACGTCGCCGGCATCGCCGAGGTCGTGCACGCGGCCGGCGCGGCGCTCATCGTCGACGGCGCCTGGGGCGCGCACTTCGGCTTCCACCCCGAGCTGCCCGAATCGCCGCTGCGGCTCGGCGCCGACCTCGCGATCATGTCGACCCACAAGCTCACCGGCTCGCTCACCCAGTCGGCCGTGCTCCACCTCGGCGAGACCGCCCTCGCCGACCGCCTCGAGCCGCTCGTCGAGCGCGCCCACGCGATGACCGCCTCGACCTCCGAGAGCTCGCTGATGATGGCGTCGATCGACCTCGCGCGCCGCGACCTCGTGAGCCGCAGCGACGACATCGACGACTCGGTGCGGGCGGTGCGGCAGGCGCGGCAGATGTTCCGCGCCGACGGCCGCTTCCCGATCATCAGCGACGGCTTCGGCGAGTACGACGACATCGTCGCGGTCGACCCGTTCCGCATCCCGCTCGACATCACCGCCACCGGCCTCGACGGCCACGCGGTGCGCGAGCGGCTCATGCGCGAGCACGGCGTGCTCACCGAGATCGCGACCGCCACGGCGATCGTCGCGGTCGTCGGCATCGGCAAGTCGCCCGAGCTCAGCCCCCTGCTCGCCGCGCTGCACGAGATCGCGGATGCGGAGGGCGCGCGCGGCGGGGATGCGAGCAGCGGGGATGCGGAGCGCGGGGATGCGGGGCGCGGGGATGCGGGGAGCGGGCGGCGCGGGGATGCGTCCGCGACCGCGCACGGCCCCGCCGCGCTGCCGCCGCTGCCCGCCGCCGGCCCGATGCGGATGCGGCCGCGCGAGGCGTACCTCGGCGAGGTCGAGACGGTGCCCTGGCGCGAGGCCGTCGGCCGGGTGTCGGTCGACTCGCTCGCCGCCTACCCGCCGGGCATCCCGAACGTGCTGCCGGGGGAGGAGATCACCGTCGACGTCGTCGACTTCCTGCGGGCCGTCGCCGCGAGCCCCGGCGGCCACGTGCGCGGCGCCGCCGACCCGCTCGTCGGCACGATGCGGGTGCTGCGCGCCTGACCGGGCGAGGCGCCGGCGCGATCGGCCGTCCCTCGGCTTCCGCGCCTCGGCGTCGTGCCCGGTCCTGCCCGGTCGTCGTTCCCGGTCCCGCTCGGTCGTCGTTCCCGCTCTCGCTCGGTCGTCGTGCCCGGGTTCCGCTCGGTCGTCGTCCCTGGTCCCGCTCGGTCGTCGTCCGGTCGTCGTCCCTGGTCCCGCTCGGTCGTCGTGCCCGGGTTCCGCCCCGGCGTCGTGCCCGGCTTCTGCATCCCGGCGTCGGGCCGGGCTTCTGCGCCCCGGCGTCGTTCCCCTTCCCTCGCCCGGTCGTCGTATCCGCGGTCCTGGCGCGCTCCCGTGCCGCATCCATCCTGAAACCTTGCAAATGCACATACCGCCGGCATGTGACCCTTCTGGTGACAAGTGACCCTGTTGCTTCAGGGGCACTTGTCGTCAAGAAGGTCACTTGTCGCCGCCAGGGTCAGTTGTCACCGCCAGGGTCGGTCCTCGGCGCGAGGGTCGCTCGCCGGTACGAAGCCCGGCCCGCCCGCGCAGAAGGCGCCTTCCGCACCCCGCCTCCGCCCCGCCGCCGCCCTGCTCGACCCGCGGAACCGGGCAGTACGCTGGAGCCATGGCAGACCTGTTTGACGGGTACCGCGACGCCCGCGCGCGGCTCGATTCGGCGGCGTTCACCGTGCCGTACGACGAGATGTTCGGGCACGGCGCCGTTCCGCTCGCCGCGCGCGCTCCCTACGCCGACCTGCACGCGGCGCTCGCCGACCTCACGCACGAGCAGATCCGCCACCGCTCCGAGCAGCTCGCCGAGTCGTACCTCGCGCAGGGCGTCACGTTCGAC
>JAAYAS010000359.1 GCA_012719255.1 Microbacteriaceae bacterium
CCGACGGCGCGCGCCTCGAGCGGCCCGACGAGCTGCCGCTCCTCGGCTGAGGCGCGGCAGCGCATCCCGCCGCCGGCGCCTCGCGCCGGAACGACGAAGGGGGCCGGGTGGATCACCACCCGGCCCCCTTCGTCGTGCGCGGCGTCACTCGGTGGTAGGGGAGTCCTCCCAGACGAGTTCCTCTGACGTCTTGATCTGCCCGTTGTCCTCGATGGCGCCCGTGCTGATCAGCGCCTCGGTGACCGACTGCGTCACGCCGAGGGGGATCGCCACAGCGAACTCACCCTTCATGGCTTCGGCCTGCTCGGCTGACATGCCGCCGACATCCTGGCGGATCTGAAGGACGGCCTCGTGGTTCGCGGGATCCTCGTAGAACGCGGTGGCGCGTTCCATGGCTTCGATGAAGCGGTCGGCGGTGCCGGGATTCTCCGCGAGCCACTGCTCTGTGGCGGTCCAGATGGTGATCGGCAACCCAGCCCGGAACTCTCGAGTGGGGTTGGCGATGACCCGGTAATCGTCGAGGGCGATCATCTGCTCGTAGAAGCTGTCGCTCGGGAACACCGCGTCGACCTGGCCGCTTTCGAGTGTCGCCTGCATGCTCGCGAAGGGGATGCGAACCGCCTCGAAGGCGGCCTCCGTGAGTCCGGCCTTCTCGAACGACTGGATCGTCACGATGTGGGGCCCGCCGCCGAGGTCGTTGAACGCGATCGTCTTCCCCTCCAGGCCTGCCACCGTCTCGATTCCGCTGTCTGCGCGCACGATGATGCCACTGGTGTCGACCGTGCTGCTCACGACGCCGGCGCTCGCCACGGCGAGCAGCGGCATCCCCTCGGCGGTGGAGGTCACGATCGTGTCCCATGAGCCGATGGTGAGATCGGCCGAGCCGCCCATGATCTGCGCGATGTTGTCCTGGGGCGGGCCTCCTGGGGTGATGGTCACGTCGAGCCCCAGCTCGTCGAAATAGCCCTCGCGCTCGGCGATGTAGGCCACCTCGTAATTGATCGGGGCGTGAACGATCGTGATCGAATCCTTGCCGCCGCGCTCGCCGCCGCTGGCCGCGTCGGAGTCGGCGGGATCGGCGGCGGGACCGCCGGCGCAACCGACGAGCAGTGCGCCGACGGCGAGCAGAGCGAGGCCGGCGAGGGGCCGACGGAGACGGTGATGATGCATTGCTGGTCCTTTCGGGTGCCGTGCTCGTCGTCGAGCGCGGTGGTTTTCGAGTGGTGGATCGAAATGACGGGAGTGTCAGTCGCCGAGGTGCATCGCGACCGACACGAGCTCGGTGTACGCCTCGACGCCTTCGCGCCCGTTCTCCTTGCCGTAACCGGAGGCCTTGAACCCGCCGAACGGCATGTTCGGATCCATGCCGGTGACGGTGTTGACGCGAACGTTGCCGGCGCCGAGGCGGCGCGCCACGCGGTGGGCGCGCGAGAGGTCGCGAGTCCAGACGTACGAGGACAGGCCGTAGACGGATTCGTTCGCACGCCGCAGCAGGGGGTCGAGGTCGTCGGGGTCGTCGAAGGTCTGGGTGGTGAGCACCGGCCCGAAGATCTCCTCCGAGACGACCGACATAGTCGGGTCGGTGCCGGCGAGCACGGTCGGTGCGACGAACCATCCGGGCAGGTCGGGCGCATGCCCGCCGGCGACCACGTCGGCTCCCGCCGTGCGTCCCGCCTCGATGAAGCCGAGCACGCGTTCGTGCTGGGCCGCGGAGACGACCGGTCCCATGAGGACACCGGGAGCGAAGGCGTCGCCGACGGGAAGCCGGTCGGCGAACTCCGCGATACCGGAGATGACCTGATCGGCGACGGACCGCTCGACGAAGAGCCGGGAGCCGGCTGCGCAGACCTGGCCTGAGTTGTTGAAGATGCTTCGAGCGGCGCTCTCGATCGCTCGGTCGAGGTCGGCGTCCGCGAAGATCAGCACGGGGGATTTGCCGCCGAGCTCGAGCGAGAGGCGCTTCAACGACGAGGCCGTGGTCCGCTGCAGATGCTGCCCCACAGCGGTTGAGCCGGTGAACGAGATCTTGTCGATCGCAGGGTGCGCGGCGATGGCCTCGCCGGCGATCGAGCCCAGTCCTGGCACGATGTTCACCGCACCCGGCGGGAATCCCACCTTGACGATCAGCTCGCCGAGCAGCGCCGCGGTCACCGGGGTGATCTCCGCGGGCTTGAGCACGGTGGTGCATCCCGCAGCGAGGGCTGGTGCGAGCTTCGCGGCGGCCATGACGAGCGGGTTGTTCCAGGGGGCGATCAGACCGACTGCGCCGATGGGGCGGCGGAGTGTGAACGCGTGCCATTCGCCGGGCAACGACACCTGCCGAGTCTCGCCATTGAGCTTGGTCGCCCAACCTGCGTGGTAGCGGATCAGCTCGACCGCCATCGGCGCTTCGTAGCGGCGCATGAGTTCGAGGGGTTTGCCGGTGTTCAGCGACTCGAGCCGAGCGAACTCGTCGATGCGAGCTTCGAGCGCATCGGCGAGGCGCAGCAGCAGACGTGCTCGTTCAGCGGGCGCGAATCTCGACCACGGTCCGTCGAACGCGTTCCGGGCAGCCCGGGCGGCTCGGTCGATGTCGTGGGCATCGGCGCCGGCGTACTCACCGATGACGAGCCCGGTCGAGGGGTCGTGCAGTGCGATGGCTGCACCGGATCCCTCGACCCACTCGCCGTCGATGAGGAGCCGGATCGGGTCGTCGAGCGTCGTCGGGCGCGTAGGCACTGAGGTGTCGGGGTGGGACATCGTCGTCTCCTGGATGCGGGTGGTGGTCAGTCGCGGATGCGCGCGGCGTCGGGTCGATGCGCGATGAGCCACCAGAGCTGGCGCGCGATCTCGTCGGGATGGGTTTCGGGTTCGCGCTCGAGCCAGCCGAGCACGACCGAGACCGCGGCGCCGGCGATGTAGTCGAAGTAGTACCTATGGTCGATCGGCCACTGGTCGACGCCCGGAAGTCGATGGAGGGAGGCGGCGACGGCGCTACGGATCGCTTCTCGCATTCGGTGGAGGAATCCGGCGCTTCCCGTCTCGCCGAGCATCGAGCGGTAGAGCTTGGAGTGCTCGCCGATGATTCGGAGCATCTCGACGAGATC
>JAAYAS010000360.1 GCA_012719255.1 Microbacteriaceae bacterium
GACGAGGCGCTCTCGAGGCTCGAGCCGATCGAGTTCGTGCGCGACCTGCTCGTCGGCGCGCTCGGCGCGCGGCTGCTCATCGTCGGCCGCGACTTCCGCTTCGGCCACCGCGGCGCCGGCGACGTCGACTTCCTGCGGGCGCGCGCCGACGAGTTCGGCTACCGGCTCATCGTGCCCGACGACGAGCTCGGACCCGAGGGCCGGCGCGCCTCGTCGACCTGGGTGCGGCAGGCGCTCGAGGAGGGCGACGTCGCGACCGCCGCCGAGCTGCTCGGCCGCTACCACTGGCTGCGCGGCACCGTCGTGCACGGCGCGAAGCGCGGCCGCGAGCTCGGCTTCCCGACGGCGAACCTCTCGCCCGACGACCTCGAGGGCTTCATCCCCGGCGACGGCGTCTACGCCGGCTGGTTCGACGACGGCGAGCGCAGCAGCCCCGCGGCGATCTCGATCGGCGACAACCCGACCTTCGACGGCGTGCCGCAGAAGCAGGTCGAGGCGCACCTCATCGACGCCCGCGTCGACCTCTACGGCAAGCGCGTCGAGGTCGCCTTCGTCGAGCGCATCCGCGGCATGGAGCGCTTCGACAGCATCGAGGCGCTCGTCGAGCGGATGGGCGTCGACGTCGACGAGTCGCGGCGCATCCTGCTCGGCGAGCGGTAGCGCGGCGCCGGGCTCAGCCGTCGAGCGAGCCGCGCCCGAACAGGTGCATGAGGATCTCGCCGGCGGTCGCGTCGAGCGCCGGGCCGTGGCCGATCACCCAGTGCGCGTCGGTCGCCCGCAGCGAGCGCTCGCGCGCGATGCGGGTCGCCCGGCCGCCGGTGCGCAGCCGAGCGAGCGCGACGGCGCCGGTCGAGCGCGGGCTGAGGCGCAGCTCGGCGCCGAGCGCCTCGGCGATGTCGTAGGCGTGGACGACCGCCTCGGTGAGCTCGACCACGCCGGTGCGGCCCTCGCCGCGGAGCTTGCCGGCGCCGATGGTGCGCAGCGCCGCGACGAGCTCGGCGGTCGGCGCCTCGGCCTCGGCGCGGGCGATGCGGTCGAGCGCGCGGTCGGCGCTGAAGCCGGCGAGCACGCCGCCGACGAGGCCGGCGCGCACGAGCTCGCCGGTCGAGGCGCCGAGGCGGTGCACGAGGTGCCCGACGACGTCGCGCACGCGCCACCCCTCGCAGCGGCTCGGGGCCTCCCACTGCGCCTCGTCGAGCCCCTCGAGCAGCTGCGCGAGCCGATCGAGCGCCGTCGCGATGTGCGCGCTCCAGTCGCCGCCGAGGCGGTTCGGCGGGCGCGAGTAGGCGGGCGCCGGGGCGGGGCGGTCGTCGGGGGCGGCGGGGTCGGGCTGGTCGATCGGGTCGGTCACGGCTCCGATCATGGCACCGGCACCCTTGGGATGGGATGCGCGGGCTCCGAGTGGCGGGCACGGCGAGCGGGTACAATGGGCCGAACGCGTCGATCGCGGGCTCTCTGCACGTGCCCGGTCCGCGTCCGGTGGCCCGGCCACCGCCCTGCTCACCGCCCCCGAAGGCCTGCGCGCCGCGCGGGGGCGCTCCCGTCGGCCGCCGCGGCCGACGAGCCCGAAGGAGTCGCATGGCGTCGAGAACCCGCTCCCGTGTCCAGCACGCGGCGCGCCGCAAGCGCGCCCGCA
>JAAYAS010000361.1 GCA_012719255.1 Microbacteriaceae bacterium
CGCCGCCCGGGTCCGGCCCGGCTGCGCGCCCGGCCCCCGGGCGTCGTCTCCCCGGCCCGGCCCGGCTGCGCGCCCCGCGCCGTCCGGCCTCCGGCCGAGTCGCAGCGGCCATCGGCGCAGCCCGCACCGACGACGAGGGCCCGGGCCGCCGAAGCGGACCGGGCCCTCATGCCGGGGGGGGGAGGCGCGGGCTACGCCTTCGGCTCGCGGCCGTCGGGGCGCTCGTCCTCGCGCTTGGGCGCGTTGTCGGGGTAGACGTGCGGCTTGCCGCCCGAGAGGCGGATCGCGAGGTCGACGGTCTCCTCGGTCTGCGAGATCGGCCGCGCGTAGGTGAGGTCGACCACGCCGGTCGCCGCGTCGCCGGCGACGCCGCCGCCGCGCAGGTGCGGCTTGCCCGCGAAGAGGTAGAGCAGGCCCGAGCCGACGACCGCGAGGCCCATGAGGCCGACGAGCCACGACTCGTACCACGGGGTGTCGGGCACCGGCCACACGACGATGACCATCGCGAACACCTGGTAGATGATCGCCGCGAACGAGACCACCCAGCCCCAGGCGCCCAGGCTGAACGGGCCCGACGGCTTCCAGCCGAGGAAGCGCGCGCGGATCGAGGCGAGCACCACCGACGCGAACGCGAGGTAGATGCCGAACGAGGCGAACGAGATGATCGCGATGAGCGCGTTCTCGCTGAGCAGCGAGATGAGCACGACGATCGCGGGCAGGATGCCGGCGGCGAGCAGCGCGTACGGGGGCACCGCGCGCTTCGGGTTGAAGCGCTTCAGCAGCTTCGCGCCGGGCAGCTGGTTGTCGCGGCCCATCGAGAACATGAGGCGCGAGGCGGCCGCCTGCAGCGAGATGGTGCACGAGAGGAACGACACGAGCACGATCGCCATGACGACCTTGAAGCCGACCGGGCCGAAGGTCTCGGCGAAGATCGAGGTGATCGGGTCGGGGATGGTGCCGTTGATGATGTCCTCGAAGTCGCCGACGGCGAGGATGAGGCCGAGCGCGATGAACATCGACGCGACGCCGCCGACGTAGATGGTCATGCGCATCGCCTTCGGGATGACGCGGCCCGGGTCGCGCACCTCCTCGGCGACGTCGCCGTTCGCCTCGAAGCCGTAGTAGAGGTAGATGCCCATGATCGCGGCGCCGATGAAGGCGAGCGCGAACGGCGTGCCCTCCTGCAGGTCGGCGGGGCGCAGGTCCTGGAAGAGCACGCTGAGGTCCTGCTTGCGGGCGGCGATGAGCAGCCAGGCGCCGATCGCTGCCGAGGCGATGATCTCGACGACGAAGCCGACGAAGGCGATGTTCGCGAGGAACTTCGTGCCGCCGAAGTTGGCGAGCGTGGCGAGCAGCAGGATGAGCAGCGCGAGCAGCACGTTCGCCTGCGCGCTCATCTCGATGTCGAGGAAGGCGCCGAGGAACGGACCGGCGCCGTAGGCGACGGAGGCGATGGTCGCGTTGATCGCGATCATGTAGATCCAGCCGCTGATCCACCCCCACTTCGCGCCCCACAGGCGCCGGTTCCAGGGGTAGATGCCGCCGGCGATCGGGTACTGCGACACGACCTCGCCGAACACGCTCGCGACGAGCAGCTGCCCGAGGCCGGCGATGATCAGCATCCAGAACGCCGGCGGGCCGGCGAGGGCGATGGATGCGGCGAAGGTCGCGTAGACGCCGACCACGGGCGAGAGATAGGTGAAGCCGAGGGCGAGGTTGCCCCAGAAGCCCATGTCGCGCTTGAACTCGGAATCGGGGTGGATCTGCACGTCGGGCTCGACGGGGGGTGCTTGGTTCATCGGAGGTCCTTCGATGGATGATGCTGGGCGGTCGTCGACCAGCAGCGGGTCGGCGCCGCGGGCGCCGATATCTGAGGATGAGTGAAGGTTTTTCGACCTTGTTCGGGATGGATCAGTGGATTCGCTGCGCTCGACGGAGGTTCTCGGTGCGGGCCGGTCGATATCGAGCGCAACCGGAGCCGAAGCATCGACCAGCGCGTGAGCACTGGCGCTGCGCGCCTCGGCGGAACGCCTCCCGCAGCGACCTTGCCGCGGGCGACGAACGAAACGGTCGAACCAATACTAGCGACATTGGAGGTATACGCAATACCGGTTGAGCGCCGGGCTTGCTTACTCGATTCAGCAGCATTCGTGCGACACTGGTGTGCACCCCGGTCGGCCCGTGCTCGCTCGCACGAGTCGGGCGACCACTGATTCAACGGAGAAGCAGTGACACCAGTGCATTCGAACGACCCCGCCGCCTCGGCGCGCGGCCCGCTCGACGGCGTGCTCGTCGTCGACCTCTCGCGCATCCTCGCCGGCCCGCTCGCGACCATGACCCTCGCCGATCTCGGCGCCGAGGTCGTGAAGGTCGAGCGGCCCGGCACCGGCGACGACACCCGCACCTGGGGCCCGCCCTGGGCCGACGACGGCACCGCCACCTACTTCCAGTCGGTGAACCGCAACAAGCGCTCGCTCGCGCTCGACCTGAAGTCGCCCGACGACGTCGAGCTCGTGAAGCGGCTGCTGCGCCGCGCCGACGTCGTCATCGACAACTTCATGCCGGGCGTGCTCGAGCGCGCCGGCCTCGGCGACGCCGAGCTGCACGCGCTCAACCCGCGCCTCGTCATCGGCCGCATCAGCGGCTTCGGCTCGGCCGGCGGCCGGCTGCGCCCCGGCTACGACTTCGTGGTGCAGGCGCTCGGCGGCCTCATGCACATCACCGGCGAGGCCGACCGCGAGGGCATGAAGGCGGGCGTGGCGCTCGTCGACGTGCTCACCGCGAAGGACCTCGCCATCGGCGTGCTCGCGGCGCTGCGCCGCCGCGACGAGACCGGCATCGGCACCGTCGTCGAGGCGAACCTGCTCTCGAGCCTGCAGGGCGCCCTCGCGAACCAGGCGCAGGCGGTCGTCGGCGCGGGCCGCGAGCCCGGTCGCATGGGCAACGCGCATCCCTCGATCTGCCCCTACGAGTCGCTCCCCACCGCCGAGGGGGAGCTCGCCGTCGCGATCGGCAACGACGGCCAGTTCGCGAAGTTCGTCGCCGAGCTCGGCGCGCCCGAACTCGCCGACGACGAGCGCTTCGCGACGAACCCCGCCCGCGTCGAGCACCGGGATGCGCTGCGCCCCCTCCTCGAGGCGGCCCTCGCCGACGACACCGCGCACGGGTGGGAGGCGCGGCTCGTGCCGCTCGGCCTCGCGGTCGGCCGCGTCGCGACGATCTCCGAGGGCATCGAGCTCGCCGCCGGCCTCGGCATCGACCCCGTCGTCGACCTCGAGCGCGACGGCGTCGCCTCCAAGGGCATCCGCCACCCGCTGCGCTACACCCCCGAGTTCGACCTCCCCCGCGTGGGGCCGCCGCCGCTCGACGCCGACGGACCGGCCCTGCGCGCCGAGCTCGAGGCCGAGCCCCCGACCGGCGCCTGACCCGCGCCTCCCCCGCATCCCGCCCCCATCCCGCCCGAAAGGAACCGACCATGACCGACCTCAGCGACCTCCTCAACATCGACGCCGAGTTCAGCGAGGAGGAGCTCGCGCTGCGCGACCGCGTGCGCGAGTTCGTCGACCGCCGCATCCGCCCGAACATCGCCGGCTGGTACGAGCGCGCCGAGTTCCCGCTCGAGATCGTCCCCGAGATGGCCGAGCTGGGCCTGCTCGGCATGCACATCGAGGGCTACGGCTGCGCCGGCCGCAGCGCCACCGAGTACGGCATCGCGATGCAGGAGCTCGAGGCCGGCGACTCGGGCCTGCGCACCTTCGTGTCGGTGCAGGGCTCGCTCGCGATGAGCGCCATCGCGAAGCACGGCTCGGAGGAGCAGAAGCAGCGCTGGCTGCCCGAGATGGCCGCCGGCCGCGTCATCGGCTGCTTCGGCCTCACCGAGCCCGAGGCGGGCTCCGACCCCGCCGGCATGACCACCACCGCGGTGCGCGACGGCGACGGCTGGGTGCTCAACGGCGCGAAGCGCTGGATCGGCCTCGGCACCGTCGCGACGATCGCCATCGTCTGGGCGCGCACCGACGAGGGCGTGCGCGGCTTCATCGTGCCGACCGACCGCGAGGGCTTCTCGGCCGAGGTGCTCGAGCCGAAGCTCTCGATGCGCGCGTCGATCCAGACCGAGCTGCGTTTCGAGAACGTGCGCCTCGGCGACGACGAGCGCCTGCCCGGCGCGACGAGCATGCGCGCGCCGTTCGAGTGCCTCAACGAGGCCCGCTACGGCATCGCCTGGGGCGCGATGGGCGCCGCCCGCGACGCCTTCGAGGCGGCCGCGCGCTACGCCGGCGAGCGCAAGCAGTTCGACAAGCCGCTCGCCGCGTTCCAGCTCACGCAGAAGAAGCTCACCGACATGGCGCTCGAGATCGTGAAGGGCCAGCTCATCGCGCTGCGCCTCGGCCGGCTCAAGGACGCCGGCAAGCTCGAGCGGCACATGATCTCGGTCGGCAAGCTCAACAACTGCCGCGCCGCGATCGAGGTGTGCCGCGAGGCCCGCACGGTGCTCGGCGGCAACGGCATCCTGCTCGAGAACGCACCGCTGCGGCACGCGAACAACCTCGAGTCGGTGCGCACCTACGAGGGCACCGACGAGGTGCACACGCTGATCCTCGGTCAGCACCTCACCGGCGAGAACGCGTTCGCCTAGGCGCGGATGCGGCGGGGCGGGATCGGCGCGGCGCGCCGGCTCCGCCCCGTCGCGCGTCAGCGCCTGCGCACCCGCACGACGACGTCGGGCCGCGGCTCGACGACCCCCTCGGGCGAGGCGACGGTGCGCGGCTCGAGGCCGCACTCGACGACCGCCCACTCCCCCGCCTCGAGCTCGAGCGACTCGAGCGTCTCCTCCGGCCCCGGCAGCGTCACCCCGGCGCGCGCCGGCCCCGACCAGCTCGGGAACGCCGAGTGGCCGACGACGAGCAGCGTGCCGCCCGGCGCGACCGCCGGCGGCAGCACCTCGGCGAGGAGGCCGAGCGTGCCGAAGCCCTCGGCGGCGTGGAAGTAGTGCACCGCCGCGAGGTCGAACGCGCCGGCCTCGGGCCGCCAGGCGGCGAGATCGGCGGCCACGAACTCGCACCGCTCCCCGACGCCGTGCTCCGCCGCCTTCGCGCGCGCCCGCGCGATTGCGGTCTCGGCGAAGTCGACGCCGACCGACCGCCAGCCCTGCGAGGCGAGCCAGATCGCATCCGCCCCCTCGCCGCAGGCGAGATCGAGGGCGCGCCCCGGCTCGAGCTCGGCGGCGACGCGGGCGAGCACCGGATTCGGCTCGAGCGACCACAGCCGGTCGGCCCCGCGGTACCTCGCCTCCCAGCGCTCGCGCCGCTCGTCGCGGATGGCCGTGGCCCCGGGGCCCTCGAAGGTCTCGTGCGCGGGCCGGGCCGCGCGGTCGTGCTCGTGCATCCCGCCATCCTCGCACGCCCCGGCATCTGCGCCGTGCGCGCGTGCATCGGCGCCGGACTCCCCCGCCGATCGCCCGGAAACGCCGAGCGCCCTCCCCCGCATCCGGGAGAGGGCGCTCGGTCGAGCCCGACTACTCGGCCGGGGCGAAGCCCTTCGCGGCGAGGGCGTCGAGGATGCGCTGGGCGATCTCGTCGACGTCGCCCATGCCGTCGACCTCCACGACGGCGCCGCGCTCGCGGTACACGTCGATGATCGGCGCGGTCTCGGTCGCGTAGACCTCCTGGCGGTGGCGGATGACCTCTTCGGTGTCGTCGACGCGGCCCTGCTCCTGGGCGCGCTTGAGGAGGCGCTCGACGACGGCGTCGGTGTCGGTGACGAGCTGCACGACGGCGTCGATGGCGCCGCCCTGCTCGGCGAGCAGGTCGGTGAGGAAGTCGACCTGGCCGACGGTGCGCGGGTAGCCGTCGAGGAGGAAGCCGGCGGCGACGTCGTCCTGCGCGAGGCGGTCGCGGATGAGCTCGTTGGTGAGCGAGTCGGGCACGAGCTTGCCCTGCGCGGTGATCTCCTGCACCTGCTTGCCGAGGTCGGTGCCGTTCTTGATGTTCTCGCGGAAGATGTCGCCGGTCGAGATGGCGGGGACGCCGTAGGCGGCGGCGAGGCCGGTGGCCTGGGTGCCCTTGCCGGCGCCGGGCGCGCCGACGATGAGGAGGCGGATCGGGTTCGTCATCGGAGGAGTCCTTCGTAGTTGCGTTGCTGGAGCTGGGCGTCGATCTGCTTGACGGTCTCGAGGCCCACACCGACGAGGATGAGGATCGAGGCGCCGCCGAACGGGAAGTTCTGGTTCGCGCCGACGGTGGCGAGCGCGATCAGCGGCAGCAGCGCGATGATGCCGAGGTAGATCGAGCCGGGGAACGTGATGCGGTTGAGCACGTACGAGAGGTAGTCGGCGGTCGGCTGGCCGGCCCGGATGCCGGGCACGAAGCCGCCCTGCTGGCGCATGTTCTCGGCGACCTCGTCGGGGTTGAACGCGATGTAGACGTAGAAGTACGCGAACCCGATCGTGAGCAGGAAGTACACGATCATGTAGACGAGCGAGTCGCCGGTCATGAGGTTGTTCTGGATCCAGACGATCCAGTCGGCGGGCGCCTCGCCCGGGGCCGGCTGGTTGAACTGGGTGAGCAGCACCGGGAGCATCAGCAGCGACGAGGCGAAGATGACCGGGATGACGCCGGCCTGGTTCACCTTGATCGGGATGTAGGTCGACTGGCCGCCGTAGGTGCGGCGGCCGACCATGCGCTTCGCGTACTGCACGGGGATGCGGCGCTGCGACTGCTCGACGAAGACGACCGCGACGAGCACGCCGAAGGCGATCACCGAGATGATCGCGAAGGTCATGGCGCCGCCGGCGCCCTGGAGCAGCGACCACATCGCCTGCGGGAAGCTCGCGCAGATCGAGATGAAGATGAGCAGCGACATGCCGTTGCCGACGCCGCGCTCGGTGATCATCTCGCCGAACCACATGATCGCGGCGGTGCCGGCGGTGAACGCGGTGATGATGAGGATCATCCGGATGATGTTCGTGGTGGTGTCGAGGCCGGTGACCTCGGGCACGAGAGTGATGACGTTGGCGCAGTCGGCCGAGAGCGAGCCGCCGAACAGGGCGCCGGTGCGCGCCATCGTGAGCAGCGTCGTCGACTGCAGCACGGCGAGCGCGATGGTGAGGTAGCGGGTGTACTGCGTCAGCGTCGCCTGACCCGACTGCCCCTCCTTGTGGAGGGCCTCGAAGCGCGGGATCACCACGCGCAGCAGCTGCACGATGATCGACGCGGTGATGTACGGCATGATGCCGAGCGCGAAGATCGACAGCTGCAGCAGCGCGCCGCCCGAGAACATGTTCAGCATGTTCACGAGGCTGACCTGGCCGTCGAGGCCGACACCGGCGACGCACGTCTGCACGCTGCCGTAGTCGACGAACGGCGCGGGGATCGTGGTGCCGAGGCGGTAGATGGCGAGGATGCCGAGAGTGAACAGGATCTTCCGACGCAGGTCGGGAGTCTTGAACACACGGGCGATGGCGCTGAACAACGCGGCTCTCCTGCTTTCGCTGGAATTCGGTGGAACGGAACTGCTGAGAAATGCATTGCGGGGCCGGCGAGTTCGCCGGCCCCGCAAGAGGCAATCTACTACTTGATGGTGCCGCCCGCGGCGACGATCTTCTGCTCGGCCGAGCTCGAGACCTTGTCGACCGCGACGTTGAGCGCCACGTTCAGCTCGCCGGTGCCGAGCACCTTCACGAGCTCGTTCTTGCGCACGGCGCCCTTCTTCACGAGGTCCTCGACGGTGACGTCGCCGCCCTCGGGGTAGAGCTCGACCAGCTGGTAGAGGTTCACCACCTGGTACTCGGTGCGGAACGGGTTCTTGAAGCCGCGCAGCTTGGGGGTGCGCATGTGCTGCGGCATCTGGCCGCCCTCGAACCCGAGGGGCACCGTGGTGCGGGCGCGGGTGCCCTTGGTGCCGCGACCGGCGGTCTTGCCCTTGCCCGAGCCGTGGCCGCGGCCCTTGCGGACCTTGTCCTTCTTGGCGCCGGGAGCGGGGCGCAGGTCGTGCAGCTTGAGCACGCCGTCCTGCTCGTTCTCGTTGTTCGTCATTCGTTGATCTCCTCGACCTTGACCAGGTGGGCGACCGTCCGCACGTAGCCGCGGGTCTGCGGCGTGTCCTCGCGCACGACGGAGTCACCGATGCGCTTGAGGCCGAGCGAACGCAGGGTGTCGCGCTGGTTCTGCTTTTCGCTGATGACCGACTTGAGCTGGGTCACCTTGAGGGACTTGGCCATTACGCACCAACCTTTGCAGCCTTGGCGGCCTCCTCGGCGGCGCGGGCCTGGTCGCGCAGGATGCGCTCGGGCACGACGCGCTCGACGTCGAGACCGCGACGAGCGGCGACCGCGCGCGGCTCTTCGAGCTGCTGCAGGGCGGCGACCGTCGCGTGGACGATGTTGAGGGTGTTCGACGAGCCGAGCGACTTGCTGAGCACGTCGTGGATGCCGGCGCACTCGAGCACGGCGCGGACCGGGCCGCCGGCGATGACGCCGGTACCCTGGGCGGCCGGGCGCAGGAGGACGACGCCGGCGGCGGCCTCGCCCTGCACCGGGTGCGGGATGGTGTTCAGGACGCGCGGGACGCGGAAGAAGTTCTTCTTCGCCTCCTCGACGCCCTTCGAGATCGCGAGGGGCACCTCGCGGGCCTTGCCGTAGCCGACGCCCACCAGGCCGTTGCCGTCGCCGACGACGACGAGCGCGGTGAAGCTGAAGCGACGGCCGCCCTTGACGACCTTCGACACGCGGTTGATGGTCACC
>JAAYAS010000362.1 GCA_012719255.1 Microbacteriaceae bacterium
CGGTCGGCACTGTGCCGTTGATCGAGATTACCTGCTCCGGGCTCGTGCCCCAGGTCACCAGCGGCGGCAGCTTCGCCGCATGCAGCACCACCTCGCGGTCGAACTGCGCGCCGTCATCTGTGCGCAGCGAATCCCAGTAGCGGCGCGCCGCGTCCCAGGCTTCGCCCTTCGGCGCCTTCGGCTTGTCCTTCAGGAATTCGTAGGTCTTCTCGTCCGGCGCCACCATGCCGGCGCGGGCGCCGCCCTCGATCGACATGTTGCAGATGGTCATGCGGCCCTCCATCGAGAGGGCGCGGATCGCGGAGCCGCGGTACTCGATGACGTAGCCGGCGCCGCCGCCGGTGCCGATCTTCGCGATGACGGCGAGGATGATGTCCTTCGCGGTGACGCCGGGGCGCAGCGTGCCCTCGACGTTGACCGCCATGGTCTTGAAGGGCTTCAGCGGCAGGGTCTGGGTGGCGAGCACGTGCTCGACCTCCGAGGTGCCGATGCCGAACGCCATCGCGCCGAAGGCGCCGTGCGTCGAGGTGTGCGAGTCGCCGCAGACGACGGTGATGCCCGGCATGGTGAGGCCGAGCTGCGGGCCGACGACGTGCACGATGCCCTGCTCGCGGTCGCCGAGCGGGTGCAGCCGCACGCCGAACTCCTCGGCGTTGCGGCGGAGCGTCTCGATCTGCGTGCGCGAGGTGTCGTCGGCGATGCGGCCGAGGATGTTCACCGTCGGGGTGTTGTGGTCCTCGGTGGCGATGGTGAGGTCGGTGCGGCGCACCGGGCGGCCGGCCTGGCGGAGGCCGTCGAAGGCCTGGGGGCTCGTCACCTCGTGCATGATGTGCAGGTCGATGTAGAGCAGGTCGGGGGTGCCGTTCTCACCGCGCTTCACGACGTGCGCGTCCCACACCTTCTCGGGCAGGGTCTTCGGCGCACGGGCCGCGGTGGTGGTTTCGGTCGTCATATTCTTCGGCTTCTCCTGATCGAGCGGGATTCAGGCGCAGAGCAGACTCCGCGACGGGAGTGGCCTGAGGGCTAGGTCCCGTCGCGGCGAAGAAGGAGCCGCGCCCGAATACGCATGCGAGCCATCGTACACCCGGCCTCCCCCGCGCCCCCGCCCGGGCCGCATCCCCGCGGTCGGGGGCGCCGGTCAGCGGCGGCGGTCGCGGAGGCGCTCGCCGGCCCGGCGCGCGCGGCGCGCGCCTGCCTCGAGGGCCTCGCCGGCGTCGTGGTAGAGCGCGTCGATCTCGTCGGCGAGCCGCTGCACGAACACCTTGCGCTTGAGCTTCAGCGTCGCGGTGACGTTGCCGCCGGCCTCGCTGAGGTCGGCGACGAGCAGCCGGAACCGCCGCACCTGCTCGGGCCGCGAGACGCGCTCGTTCGCGGCGGCGACGGCGGCCTCGAACTTCTCGCGCAGCAGCTCCAGCGACACCTCGCGGTGGTGGTCGTCGCCGCGCGGCGGCGGCCCGTCGACGCCCTCGCGCACGAGCCACTCGGCGAGCGCCTCCTCGTCGAGCACGATGAGCGCGCCGAGGTAGGGGCGCCCCTCGCCGACGACGACGGCGTGGGCGACGAGCGGGTCGGCCTCGACGGTGCGCTCCCAGTCGCCGGGCGACACGTTCTTGCCGCCGGCGGTGACGATGACGTCGCTGCGGCGGCCCTGCAGGGTGAGCCGGCCGCGCTCGTCGAGCCGGCCGAAGTCGCCGGTACGGAACCAGCCGTCGACGAACGCGGCCTCGGTCGCCTCGGGCGAGCGGTAGCCGGTGAACACGACGGCACCGCGTACGAGCACCTCGCCGTCGTCGGCGATGCGCACCGAGTTGCCGGGCAACGGCACGCCGACCGAGCCGGCGAGCACCTGCCCGGGCACGTTGCCGGTGACCGGACCGGTCGTCTCGGTGAGGCCGTAGCCCTCGATGGTCGGCACGCCGATGCCGCGGAAGAACAGCGCGGCGTCGGCGCCGAGCGGCCCGCCGCCCGAGAGCACCCATTCGATGCGGCCGCCGAGCCGGTCGCGCAGCCGGCCGTAGAAGAGGCGGTCGAACAGCGCGTGCCGCAGGCGGTCGGCGAGCGGAATGCGCGTGCGGGGGAACTCGTCGCGGGTCTGCTCGAGCCCGCCGCGGCGCACGGCGGCGGCGTCGGCGGCGGCCCACACGCGGCCGAGCCGCTTCGACTCGGCGGCGGTCGCGGCGGCGGCGCGCACCTTCTCGAGCACGCGCGGCACCACCATGAGGAAGGTCGGCCGCAGCACCGGCAGCGCCTCGACGGCGTCGCGCGGGTCGGCGACGTGCGCGATGCGCATCCCGGTCGCGAAGCACACGTGCTGCACCGCGCGGGCGAGGATGTGCGCGAGCGGCAGGAACAGCACCGTCGAGCCGCGGTCGTGGAACACGTTCGAGTAGCCGGTGCGCGCCGAGGCGACGACGCCGACGATGTTGCGGTGCGCGAGCTGCGCGCCCTTCGGCGCGGCGGTCGTGCCCGAGGTGTAGACGATCGTGGCGATGTCGTCGAGCCCGGCGGCGGTGCGGCGTGCCTCGAGCGCCGCGTCGTCGACGCCGGCGCCGGATGCGGCGAGCGCGTCGAGGCCGCCGCTCGCGTCGTCGAGGCGGCGGGCGCGCGCCGGGTCGCGGCCGGCGGCGGCGAGCGCGTCGCGCAGGAGCCCGGCGGTCTCGTCGGTGTCGCCCCAGCCGGCGACGGCGCCGCTGTCGGCGACGATCGCGTCGACCTGCACGGCGGCGGAGGTCGCGTAGACCGGCACGACGATCGCGCCGGCGTGCCAGGCGGCCTGCTCGAGCACGGCCCAGTCGTAGCTCGTCGCGGCCATGATCGCGATCGCGTCGCCGGCCTCGACGCCGTCGGCGATGAGGCCCTTCGCGACGTCGCGCACGCGCTGCGCGTACTCGCGGGTGGTGACCTCGCGCCAGGGGCCGGTGACGGGAGCGCCGGGGTCGCGCAGGTCGAAGGCGATGTGCTCGGGCGCCTCGCGCAGCCGCCGCTCGATGAGCTCGGTGGCGTTGCGCCAGTCGTCGAGGTCGGGGATGTCGAGCCCGTGCGCCTCGCGCATCAGCGGTCGTCGCTCGCGTCGGCGGCGGGGGCCTCGACGCCGTCGAGGCCGGCGGCGATCGATTCGACGACGACGACCGAGATGTTGTCGCGGCCGCCGGCGTCGAGCGCGCGCTGCACGAGGGTGGCGGCGAGCGAGTCGGCGGCGAGGTCGGTGTCGACGTAGGCGCCGATGATCTCGGCGATCTCGTGATCGTCGAGCTCCTTGGTGAGGCCGTCGGAGCAGACGACGAACACCTGGTGGCCCTGCACGGGCATGAGCCAGAGATCGGTCTGCACCTGCGGCTCGGAGCCGACGGCGCGGGTGATCACGTTGCGGTCGGGGTGGATCAGCGCCTCCTCGGGGGTGAGGATGCCGAGGTGCACGAGCTCCTGCACGGCCGAGTGGTCGACGGTGATCTGCACGACGTCGCGGCCGTTCCAGCCGTAGACGCGCGAGTCGCCGACGTTGAAGATCATCCAGTGCGGCGCGGCGGCGCCGTCGCCGTTCGGGTCGACCTCGACGAGCGCGAGGCCGGTGACGGTGGTGCCGGCGACGACGCCGGGGCCGTCCTCGTCGGTGATGAGCGCTTGCACGCGGGCGTTCGCCTCGTCGATCGCGCCGACGACGGCGACCGGGTCGGTCGGCACGGGCTCGGGGAAGCGCTCGGCGAACACCTCGGCGACGATGCCGCTCGCGCGGTCGCCGTAGGCGTGGCCGCCCATGCCGTCGGCGACGACGAACACCGGGGGCTGCGCGACGAACGCGTCCTCGTTCACGGCGCGCACGGCGCCGACGTCGCTGGCGGCCGACCCGCGCAGCTCGAGGTCGCCGGCGCAGGTCGCGACGGTCGTGTCGAAGTCGGTAGTCAATCCAGCTCCTCGGCGATCGCGGTACCCGGCAACTCTACCCCGCGGCGACGGCCCGCCGAACCCATCGTCCGGCGGAGATCGTCGCCTGCGGATGCGGATCGCGGCGCCCGAGGTGAACGGGATGCATGTCCCTGCCGGGGTGCGCATCCCGGAAAACGACTTCGCCCCCGAGCCGTGGCTCGGGGGCGAATCCGGTGGTGACCCCAGCGGGATTTGAACCCGCGCTGCCGCCGTGAGAGGGCGGTGTCCTAGGCCGCTAAACGATGGGGCCGGATCTCGTTGCCGCGCTGGCAACTCGAATATCTTGGCACACGGTTTCAGTCGATGTCAACTCCGGCGTTTCGCGCGCGCCGCCGGCGCCATTCCTGCACGATCTTGTCGGCCTCGACGACGAGCAGCGACGAGACGCCGAGGCCGATGCAGAGCAGCCACTCCTGCCAGCTCAGCGGCACGAATCCCATCAGCCCCGCCGACACCGGCCAGTTCATCGCGCCCCAGAACAGGCCCACCGCCGCGAGCGAGCCGACCACGAGGTGCGGGTTGCCCCACGGCCGCAGCACGATCGACCGGTACTCGTACCGCGAGGCGTGCACGAACCAGAAGTTCATCATGATGAACAGCGTCATCGTCAGCGTGCGCGCGTGGTCCTCGGCGAGGCCGGCGTCGAGCGCCCAGAGGAACATGCCGAGCGTCGCGATCGCCATCCACGCGCCGGCGAGCGCGGTGCGCCACCAGAGCACGGCGCTGAGCACGCCCTCGGTGCGCGGCCGCGGCCGGCGGCGCAGCTCGTCGCCCTCGGCGCGCTCGAAGGCGAGCGCGATGTCCTGCACGCCGTTCGTGACGACGTTCATGAAGAGCATCTGCACCGGCAGGAAGATCAGCGGCATGTCGGCGTAGACGCTGATCGGCACCGCGATGAGCGAGGCGAGGCCGTTCGCGAGCAGGAAGTGCGTCGCCTTGCGGATCGCGTTGAACGTCACCCGCCCCTGCTCGACCGCGTCGACGACGGTGACGAAGTCGTCGTCGGTGAGCACCACGTCCGCGGCCTCGCGGGCGACGTCGGTGCCCGAGCGGCCCATCGCCACCCCGAGCGAGGCGGCCTTCAGCGCCGGGGCGTCGTTGACGCCGTCGCCGGTGACCGCGACGATCTCGCCGCGGTCCTGCAGCACGTCGACGATGCGCCGCTTGTCGCGCGGCGACACCCGGGCGGCGACGGCGGTCGAGCGCAGCCGGTCGACGAGCTCGCCGTCGGAGAGCTCGCCGATCTCGGCGCCGACGAGCGGCTCGCCCTGCACCGGCAGCCCGAGCCGCTCGGCGATCGCGACGGCGGTGGCGGGGTGGTCGCCGGTGATCATGATCACCTCGATGCCGGCGTCGTGGCAGGCGGCGATCGCCTCGGGCACGCCGGGGCGCGGCGGGTCGGTCATGCCCTCGAGGCCGAGGAGCGTCAGCCCGCCCGGCGGCGGCAGCGGATCGGCGATCGCCTCGTCGGGCGCGAGCCGGCGCCGCGCGGTCGCGAGCACCCGCATCCCGCGCGCCGCGAGCGCCGCGTTCGCGGCCTCGACCCGCTCGCGGTCGATCGGCGCCTCGACCACCCGCGCATCCGGCCCGCGGCCCTCGGCGACGGCGATGCGGTCGGCGACGGCGAGCAGCGCGTCCGGGGCGCCCTTCACGAACAGCCAGCGCTCGCCGTCGAGCTCGCGCACGGTCTGCGAGTAGCGCAGCTCCGACTCGTAGGGGGCGTGGGCGAGCGGCCGCGCGGCGAACTCCTCGTCGTCGAGCGCGCCGGTGCGCAGCGCCGCCTTCGCCATCGCGACGTCGACCGGGTCGCCGATGAGCGCCGAGCGCTCCCCCGGCACCCGCCGCGCCTCGTTCGACAGCGCGCCGGCGCGCAGCGCAGCCCGGGCGACGGCGCCGGGCACGGGCAGCGCGCGGGTCTCGACCGCGTCGGCGTCGGCGAGGTCGAGCTCGCCGCCGGCGGTCCAGACGGCCTCGACGACGAGCTCGTTCATCGTCAGCGTGCCGGTCTTGTCGCTGCCGATGACCGTGGTCGACCCGAGCGTCTCGACCGCGGGCAGCGAGCGCACGAGCGCGTTGCGGCGGGCCATGCGGGTGACGCCGACGCTCATCGCGACGGTGAGCACGATCGGCAGCGACTCGGGGATCGCCGCGACCGCGAGCGCCACGATCGAGCGGAACAGCTCGCCGGGGGCGCCGCCGAGCAGCCAGCCGGTGGCGAACAGCACCGTCGAGGCGACGCCGATGATGAGCAGGATGCGGTGCTCGAGCCCGGCGGTGAGCTCCTCGAGCGGGGTCCTGCCGGCGGGGCCCTGCACGAGGTCGCTGATCTCGCCGAGCTCGGTGGCGAGGCCGGTGCCGACGACGATCGCGCGGGCGCGGCCGGTGCGCACGAGCGTGCCGCTGTAGGCCATGCCCTCGCGGTCGCCGATCGGGGCGTCGGCGTCGACGGCGGCGCCGGTCTTCGTGGCGGCGACCGATTCGCCGGTGAGCATCGACTCGTCGACCTGCAGGTTCGCGGTCTCGACGAGGCGCAGGTCGGCGGGCACGCGGTCGCCGCTCGCGAGCAGCACGACGTCGCCGGGCACGAGCTCGGCGGCGGGCAGCACCCGCACGGCGCCGTCGCGCTCGACGCGGCACTCGGGCGCGCTGAGGCTCGCGAGCGCGCGCACCTCGCGGGCGCTCTTGCGCTCCTGCCAGTAGCCGAGGGCGGCGTTGAGCAGCAGGATCGCGGCGATCGCGCCGGCGTCGACGAGCTCGTCGAGCACCACGGTGATGACGAGCGCGACGGCGAGCATCGCGATGATCGGGCTGATGAACTGCCGCGCGGCGGTGCGCCACCAGGGCTCGGGCGGCGTCGTCGGCAGCTCGTTCGGGCCGTGCTCGTCGAGACGGGCGGCGGCCTCGGCCTCGGCGAGGCCGTTCGGGCCGGTGCCGAGCGCGGCGGCCGCATCGGCGGCGTCGAGCGCGTGCCAGGGTCGGTCGGGGCCGGATGCGGCGGTGCCCGGCTCGGCGGCGCCGGCGGCGGGGGCCGGGCCGGCGTCGGGGATGGTCGAGGTCTCGTCGGTCGGCGACTGGCGGGTCACGGGTTCCTTCACGTCGATCGGGTTCGGTCGGCGGCAGGGCGCCGCACTTCCCGTCGACGCCGGAACGCCCTCCCAGCCTAGCGATCGCGGTCGATGCTCCCCTGGGCGCCCGACCGCCGCTCCCCAGCGCGCCCGAGCCGCCCGCGCGCGCGTTCACGCATCCACCAGCGCCGATCGATACTCTGCCGTCATGCGCATCACGAAGCTGGAGCACGCCTGCCTGATGCTCGAGAAGGGGCAGCGCCGCCTCTGCCTCGACCCGGGCAAGTTCACGACGCCGATCACCGAGGCGAGCCAGGTCGACGCGGTCGTCGTCACCCACGAGCACGACGACCACTGGACGCCCGAGCAGCTCGGCCGCATCGCCGCCCGCTCGCCGGGCGTGCAAGTGCTCACCACCGAGCGCACCGCGCAGCTCGTGCAGCAGGCGCGCATCCCCGACCTCGGCGAGGTGCACGTCGGCCGCCCCGGCGAGACGATCTCCCTCGGCGCGTTCTCGGTGACCTGCTTCGGCGGCGAGCACGCCGAGATCCACTCGAGCATCCCGATCGTCGACAACCTCGGCGTCGTCGTCGACGGCGCGGTCGCCTACGGCGGCGACGCCTACGACCTGCCGCCCGACGCGTTCGAGATCGATCTGCTCGCCGTGCCCGCGAACGGGCCGTGGATGCGGATCGCCGACTCGATCGACTTCGTCATCGCGGTGCGGCCGCGGCGCGTGATGGGCGTGCACGAGATGCTGCTCTCGCGCGCCGGCAAGGAGCTCGCCGCCGCGCGCCTGCGCGACGCCGCCGAGCAGGTCGGCGCCGAGTTCGTCGACCTCGCGCCGTACGCCGTGCTCGACCTGGATGCGCGGTGAGCGTCGGCCCCCGCTGAGCGCGCGATGATGGCGGGGTGAACGGCACCGGCTCCGACCCCGCCTCCCCGCGCGCATCGACGGACGCGGTCGCCTGGTCGCGCGATGTCGCGGCCGGCGGATGGCTGCGCGAGCGCCTCGACGCCGACTCGTGGTCGACGATGCACGTGTTCGTGCCGCGCGGCTTCGCGGCGTACGCCCGCGTCCTCCACCCCGCCGGGCTGCAGCGGGTCGAGGGCGGCGGGTTCCCGAGCGACGACGAGTGGGCGAGGATGCACCCCGCCGAGCACGCGGCGCTTGCCGAGCGGATCCGGCACCGGCCCCTCTCCTGGCGCGAGGCCGCCGAGCGATTCGGCACGACCCTCGAGCCGCTCGCCCGGTGGCCGGACGTCATCGGCCACGACCGCCGCGACGACCCGAACGGCTGGCAGCAGGTGCACCACGACGGCGCGCTCATCGACGCACCCGACGAGGGGCGGCTCGAGCCCGGGCTGCTCGCGCGCGTCGTCGACTGCGCGCTCGACTCGACCTCGACGCCCGACTCCGGCTGGGCGGCGCTGTGGGAGGGCTGGGGCGGGCTGCTCGGCGACGCCGACGGCGACTCCGGCGCCGCCGCGTTCGGCGTCGACGCCGACGGCCGGCCGTTCTCGCATCCGCTCCCCGCCGTCCTCCCCCGCGAGGTCGCGCTCGGGCCGCGGTTGCGGCTCCCCCATCGCGACCACCTGCTCTTCCGCGCGGCGCCGCGGGTCTGGGCCGACGCGTCCTGGCCCGAGCGGGTGCCGTGGACGAGCGGCTCGGCGCCGTTCGAGGCGATCGAGTCGCCGGCGGTGATCTGGCCCGACGACCGCGCCTGGGCGGTCGTCACCGAGATCGATCTCGACTCGACGATCGTCGCCGGCTCGGCCGAGCTCGTGCGGGCGATCTGCGCCGACCCGGCGATCGAGGCGCTGCCGATCGACGAGGGCAGCGACTTCTTCGGGACCTGAGCCCGCGCTTCGAGCAGGAGCAGCTCGAGCTCCGCATCCGCGCCGCGCAGGAGGGCATGCCGCGCGCGCTCGAGGCGATCAGGTGCATCCTCGAGCGGGGCGAGTAGCGCGGGGCCGGCCGGCGGCACCCGGCCGGCCCC
>JAAYAS010000047.1 GCA_012719255.1 Microbacteriaceae bacterium
CCCGCCGGCGCCGAGCGCGCCTTCGCGGCGATGCTCGAGATGTTCACCCCCGAGCAGGCCCGCCGCGGCGTCATCGCCGTCGGCGCCGACTGGGGCCGACGGGTGCTCGAATCGACGCGCATCCCCGTCGCCACGGTGTCGACCGACCCGGCCGTCGAGGCCGACTGGCTCGCGCTGCCCGAGCGCGACCGCGACGGCCTCGCCGTCGTCGTCGCCGGCCGCGACGGCCGCAGCGTGCGCACCCGGGTGCGGCTCGACGGCGCCGGCGCCGCCTTGGACGAGCGCGAGTTCGACGAGTACGGGGCGCTCGACCTCGGGCTCGCGCTCGTGCTGCTCGAGGAGGCCGGCTGGGAGCTCGAGCAGGTGCAGGAGGCGCTCGACCGCGTCGGCGGCCTCGACCTCCGCGAGCACCGCGAGCACGACGACCACGACGGTGGGGACGACGCCCCCGTCGAACGAGAGGCAGGCTGGTAGCCCGATGATCCCGATGACCCTCGACGAGATCGCCGCCGCGGTCGGCGGCCGCCTCATCGCCGCCGACGGCGCCCTCGTCGTCGACGGCGCCTGCGACACCGACTCGCGGAAGATCGGCCCGGGCGACGTGTTCTTCGCGAAGCCCGGCGAGACCACCGACGGGCACGAGTACGCGCCCGCCGCCGTCGAGCGGGGCGCCGCGCTCTGCATCGTCGAGCGCGAGCTCGAGCTCGACGCCCCGCAGATCGTCGTCGACGACGCCGTCGAGGCGCTCGGCGCCCTCGCGACCGAGTCGCTCGCCCGCGTGCGCGCCGGCGGCCGGCTGCGCGTCGTCGCGGTGACCGGATCGAACGGCAAGACCACCACGAAGAACCTGCTCCGCGAGATCTTCGCCCGACGGGGGAGCGTCGTCGCGCCGATCGCCTCGTTCAACAACGAGGTCGGCGCGCCGGTCACCTTCCTCCGCTGCGACGCCGGCACCGACACGCTCGTCGCCGAGATGGGCGCGAGCGCCGAGGGCGAGATCCGCCGGCTGACCGACATCGCCCGCCCCGACGTCGGCATCGTGCTCGGCGTCGGCCTCGCCCATGCGGGCGTGTTCGGCGGCATCGAGGCGACCCAGCGAACGAAGACCGAGATGGTCGAGGCGCTGCGCCCCGACGGCGTCGCCGTGCTCAACGCCGACGACCCGCGCGTCGCCGCGATGGCCGCCTCGACCGAGGCGCGCATCGTCTGGTTCGGCCGCGGCGAGCAGGCGCAGGTGCGCGCCACCGACGTCGCCGTCTCGCAGCGGGGCACCGACTTCGTGCTCCACGTGCCCGGCGAGGCGCCGGTGCCGGTGCACTTCCCGGTGATCGGCGAGCACCACGTGATGAACGCCCTCGCCGCGACCGCGGCGGCGCACGCCGAGGGCATCCCCGCGGCCGAGGTCGCCGAGGTGCTCGCCGAGGTGACCCGCGCCGAGCGGTGGCGGATGGAGGTGCTCGTGCGCGAGCCGATCACCGTCATCAACGACGCCTACAACGCGAACCCCGACTCGATGCGCGCCGCGATGCGCACGCTCGCGCAGATCGCCGAGCCCGGCCAGCGCACCATCGCCGTGCTCGGCGCGATGAGCGAGCTCGGCGAGCTGTCGATCGCCGAGCACGACCGGCTCGGCGAGCTCGTCGTGCGGCTCGGCATCGACCGCACCGTCGTCGTCGGCGCCGAGGCGCGGCCGCTCTACGTGTCGGCGGTGTCGCAGGGCAGCTGGGACCAGGAGGCCGCGTTCGCCGAGGACGCCGACGCCGCCCTCGAGCAGCTCCGCGAACTGCTCCGGCCGGGCGATCTCGTGCTTGTGAAATCATCGAATTCGGCCGGACTGCGTATGCTCGGAGATCGAATCGCCGACTACGTGAAGGGACTCGCCGAGTGATCGCCATCCTCCTCGCCGGTGCGATCGGCCTGCTGTTCACGCTGCTGCTCACGCCGCTGTTCATCCGCGGGTTCGAGCGCCTCCGCTGGGGCCAGTACATCCGCGAGGACGGCCCGAAGGAGCACTACGCGAAGCGCGGCACGCCCACGATGGGCGGCGTCGTGTTCGTGCTCGGCGCGATCCTCGCGTACTTCATCGCCGTGACCGTCGTCGGCGAGGGGCCCACCGCATCCGGCCTGCTCATCGTCTTCATGATGTTCGGCCACGCGCTCATCGGCTTCCTCGACGACTTCCTCAAGGTGCGCAAGGCGCAGTCGCTCGGCCTCGGCGGCTGGCAGAAGGTGCTCGGCCAGGTCATCGTCGCGGCGGTGTTCGCCCTCATCGGCCTGCAGTTCACCAACGAGCAGGGCGTGCCCGCGGTCTCGAGCGCGGTATCGTTCGTGCGCGATCTGCCGATCGACTTCATGGCGCTCGGCCTCATCGCCGGCACCGTCCTCGTCGTCGGCTGGATCGTGCTCATCACCACCGCGACCTCGAACGCGGTGAACGTCACCGACGGCCTCGACGGCCTCGCCACCGGCGCCTCGATCTTCGCGTTCAGCACCTACGGCGTGATCTCGTACTGGCAGTTCAACCAGGAGTGCGGCGCCCCCCGGCTCTCGAACGAGGTCGCGCAGGCCTGCTACGTCACCCACGCGCCGCTCGACCTCACGATCATCGCCGCGGCGATCGTCGGCTCGCTCGCCGGCTTCCTCTGGTGGAACACCTCGCCCGCGCGCATCTTCATGGGCGACACCGGCTCGCTCGCGCTCGGCGGCGCGCTCGCCGCGTTCGCGATCCTCAGCCGCACCGAGCTGCTGCTGCTCGTCGTCGCGGGCCTGTTCGTCATCGACACCGGCTCGGTGATCGTGCAGCGCGCCTACTTCAAGGCGACCGGCGGCAAGCGCATCTTCCTGATGTCGCCGATCCACCACCACTACGAGCTCAAGGGCTGGGCCGAGCAGACCGTCGTCGTGCGGTTCTGGATCGTCGCGGGCCTGTTCGCCGTCTCCGCCCTCGCGATCTTCTACGCCGAGTGGTCGATCGCCGCCGACATGTGGGGCGGCGCATGAGCGCCGACCGGCTCGACGGCCTCACGAGCTGGCACGCCGACTGGCGCGGGCTGCGCGTCGCCGTGCTCGGCCTCGGCATGACCGGCTTCTCGGTCGCCGACACCCTCGCCGAGCTCGGCTGCGAGGTGCTCGTCGTCGCCGGCCGCCCCGACGACGACCGCGAGCGCATCCTGCAGGTGCTCGGCGTGCCCGTCGTCATCGCCGCCGACCAGGACGAGGTGCCCGAGCGGCTGCGGGAGTTCGGCGCCGAGCTCGTGGTCGCCTCGCCCGGCTACCCGCCGCACCACGCGCTGCACCGCTGGGCCGCCGAGGCGGGCCTGCCCGTCTGGGGCGACATCGAGCTCGCCTGGCGGCTGCGCGACAAGACCGGCGCCCCCTCGCGCTGGCTGCTCGTCACCGGCACGAACGGCAAGACCACCACCACGCAGCTCGCCGCGAGCATGGTCGCCGCCGGCGGCCTGCGCGTCGCCCCGGCCGGCAACATCGGAATCCCGGTGCTCGACGCGGTGCGCGACCCGATCGGCTACGACGTGCTCGTCGTCGAGATCTCGAGCTACCAGCTGCACTTCACGAGCACCGTCTCGCCCGAGGCGTCGGTGGTGCTGAACATCGCGCCCGACCACCTCGACTGGCACGGCTCGTTCGAGGCCTACCGGGATGCGAAGGGCCGCGCCTACGAGCGCACCCGCATCGCCTGCGTCTACAACGTCGCCGACGAGGCGACGATGCGCCTCGTCGAGGAGGCCGACGTCGTCGAGGGCTGCCGTGCGATCGGATTCGGCACCGACGTGCCGCGGGTGAGCGAGCTCGGCGTCGTCGACGGCGTGCTCGTCGACCGCGCCTTCCTCGACGAGCGCCGGCATTCGGCGCTCGAGCTCACCACCGTCGAGGCGCTCCGCGAGCGCGGGCTCAGCGCCCGCCACCTCGTCGAGGACGTGCTCGCCGCCGCCGCGCTCGCCCGCGCGATCGGCGTCGAGCCGGCCGCGATCCGCGCCGCGATCGACGGCTTCCGCACCGACCGGCACCGCAACGAGCTCGTCGCCGACCGCGACGGCGTGCTCTGGGTCGACGACTCGAAGGCGACGAACCTCCACGCCGCCGACGCCTCGCTCGGCGCCTACCGCTCGGTGGTGTGGATCGTCGGCGGCCTCCTCAAGGGCGTCGACATCGCGCCGCTCGTCGAGCGCCACGCCGACCGGCTGCGCGCCGCCGTCGTCATCGGCCGCGAGCGCGCCGAGGTGCTCGCCGCGTTCGCGCAACACGCGCCCGCGGTGCCGCTCGTCGAGATCGACGCGGGTGAGACTGAGCGGGTCATGCCGCGCGCGGTCGCCGAGGCCGGCGCGCTCGTCGCCTCCGGCGACACCGTGCTCCTCGCACCCGCGGCGGCATCGATGGACCAGTTCGCGAGCTACGAGGACCGGGGCGAGCAGTTCGCCGCGGCGGTGCTCGCCCGGATGCGGAGGAGCACGGATGCGCAGGCGCACGCCGACGACGACCGCGACGGGCTCGAGCCGGGCCGCGACGAGCGGGGAGCGCACGACGGGGGAGCGGACGCGCCCGGCGCCTGAGCGCGGCGCCGCCGTGCGGGTGAAGCTGTTCAGCACGGCGACCCCCGCCAACCTCGATGCGACGCTGCTCGCCGGCATCGTGCTGCTGCTCACCGGCTTCGGCGTCGTCATGGTGCTCTCGAGCTCGGCCGTCGAGGAGTTCGTCGCCGGCAACGGCATGTCGTCGCGCTTCCTCCGGCAGGGGCTGTTCGCGGCGCTCGGCGTGCCGCTCATGCTCGTCGTCGCCCGCATCCCCTCGCGGGTGATGCTCGGGCGGCTGTCGTGGCTCGCGTTCCTCGTCGCGGTGATCCTGCAGGCGCTGGTGTTCACGCCGCTCGGCTTCGAGATCCAGGGCAACCGCGCCTGGCTCGACCTCGGGTTCACGAGCCTGCAGCCGGCCGAGGTCGCGAAGGTCGCCCTCTGCGTCACGCTCGGCCACCTCGTCGCGCTGAAGGGCGAGCGCATCCGCGACTGGCGGCACGTGGTCGTGCCGATCGGCCTGCCGGTCGCGATCGTCATCGGCCTCGCCTTCCTCGGCCACGACCTCGGCACCGTGATGGTGCTCGGCGCGCTCGTGCTCGGCGCGATGTGGTTCGGCGGGCTGCCGAAGCGCTACCTCGCGGTGGTGATCGCGCTCGCCGTCGCGGGCGCGGCGGTCGCCGCCGCGGCGTCGCCGAACCGCGTCGCCCGCATCACGTCGTTCCTCAGCGGCGAGTGCGACTACGAGGGCCTGTGCTGGCAGACCTCGCACGGCTACTACGCGCTCGCCCGCGGCGGGCTCCTCGGCGTCGGGCTCGGCAACTCGACCGCGAAGTGGTCGTGGCTGCCCGAGGCCGACAACGACTTCATCTTCGCGATCGTCGGCGAGGAGTTCGGGCTGCTCGGCGGGCTCCTCGTCATCGCGCTCTTCCTCGCCCTCGCCGTCGTGCTCGTGCGCATCTGGCGGGCCACCGACGACCCCGCCGGCCGGGTCGCCGTCGGCGGCGTGTTCAGCTGGATCATGTTCCAGGCGCTCGTGAACATCGGCGTCGTGCTGGGCCTGCTGCCGGTGCTCGGCGTGCCGCTGCCGTTCATCTCGTCGGGCGGCTCGGCGCTCGTCACGACGCTGCTCGCGATGGGCCTGGTGCTCTCGATCGCCCGTCGCAACGCCGCCGAGCAGCACGCCCGCGGCATCGCGCGGTCGGGCGCTCCGGCGGCGCGCTCGGTACGATCGGGGCCGTCACGTCCCGCCCCGCAGCGAAAGGCCCCGCGCTGATGACCACCTACCTGCTCGCCGGCGGCGGCACCGCCGGGCACGTCAACCCGCTGCTCGCCACCGCCGACGCGATCCGCGCGGCGCGACCGACCGCGAAGGTGCTCGTGCTCGGCACCCGCGAGGGACTCGAGGCGCGGCTCGTGCCCGAGCGCGGCTACGAGCTGCGCTTCGTCGACAAGCTGCCCTTCCCGCGCCGCCCGGACCTCGCGGCGCTGCGCTTCCCGGGCCGCTTCCGGCGCGCCGTGCGCGAGGCGCGGCGGCTCATCGCCGACGAGGGCGTCGACGTCGTCGTCGGCTTCGGCGGCTACGCCGCGACCCCCGCCTACGTCGCCGCGCGCGGCCGGGTGCCGGTCGTCGTGCACGAGGCGAACTCGCTGCCCGGGCTCGCGAACCGGCTCGGCGCGCGCTGGGCCGCGGGCGTCGGCGTCGCGTTCGCGGGCACGCCGCTGCCGGATGCGGTGACGGTCGGCATGCCGCTGCGGCGCGAGATCGCCGACCTCGACCGCGCCGCCGCCCGGCCCGAGGCGATCGCCGCCTTCGGGCTCGACCCCGCCCGGCGCACGCTGCTCGTCACCGGCGGCTCGCTCGGCGCGAAGCGGATCAACGACGCCGTGCGCGCCCGCGCCGAGGCGCTCGTCGCCGACCCCGCCGACGGCGGCGCCGCCTGGCAGGTGCTCCACGTCGTCGGCCGGCTCTCGCCGTTCGACGACCCCGGCGTCGAGCACTACCGGGTGCTCGAGTACTGCGACCGGATGGACCTCGCCTTCGCCGCCGCCGACCTCGTCGTCTCGCGCGCCGGCGCATCGACCGTCTCGGAGCTCTCGGCCGTGGGCCTGCCCGCCGTCTACGTGCCGTACGCGGTCGGCAACGGCGAGCAGGCGCGGAACACCGTCGGCGCGCTCGAAGCGGGCGCCGCCCTCACCGTCGCCGACGCCGACCTCGACCCCGAGTGGATCGACTCGACCCTGCTGCCGCTGATGTCCGACGAGGAGCGCATCGCCGGGCTCGCCGCGGCGACCGAGGGCATCGGCATCCGCGACGGCGCCGAGCGGCTGCTCGTGCTCATCGACCTCGCCCTCGGCCGCGACGACGGGCCCGCCGCCGGGCGCGGCTGAGTTCGACCGCGCCCCGCCCGCCGCGCCGCGCGCCCCCGCGCATCCGGCCTGCGTACCCTTGATGATCGGCGCCGCACCCGCGCGGCCGACCGAGCGACGAAAGAAGGCACCGACGTGATCACCCCCGACGCGAACGCCGAGATCCCCGAGCGGATCGGCAAGGCCCACTTCATCGGCATCGGCGGCTCGGGCATGAGCGGCATCGCGCGGATGATGCTCGGCCGGGGCATCCCGGTGTCGGGCTCCGACCGCTCAGAGAGCGACTACACCCGGCAGCTCGCCGAGCTCGGCGCCGACGTCGCGATCGGCCACGACGCCGCGAACCTCGCCGACGACGTCGACACCGTCGTCGTCACGAGCGCGCTGTGGCCCGACAACCCCGAGCTCGTGCGGGCCCGCGAGCGCGGCCTCGCGGTCATCCACCGCTCGCAGGCGCTCGTCTGGCTCACCCGCGGCAGCCGCCTCGTCGCCGTCGCCGGCGCCCACGGCAAGACCACCTCGACCGGCATGATCGCCGCCGCGCTCGTCGAGCTCGGCGAGGACCCGTCGTTCGTCAACGGCGGCGTCATCTCGTCGCTCGGCACGAACGAGCACCGCGGCACCGGCGAGGCGTTCATCGTCGAGGCCGACGAGTCGGACGGCTCGTTCCTCTTCTACGACACCGCGATCGCGCTGATCACGAACGTCGACGACGACCACCTCGACCACTACGGCACGACCGAGGCGTTCGAGGCGGCGTTCGTCGAATTCGCGAACCGGGCGCGCGAGGCCGTGGTGATCTCGGCCGACGACCCGCTCGCCGTCGAGATCACCGGCCGCATCGACCACCGCCGCATCGTCGCGTTCGGCACCGCCGCCGACGCCGACGTGCGGCTCGTCGACGTCGAGCCCGCCGGCGCCGGCGTCGAGTTCGGCCTCGTCGTCGACGGCGTGCGGCACGCCGCGCGCCTGCCGGTGCCCGGCTTCCACAACGCGCTCAACGCCGCCGGTGCCGTCGCGGTGCTCGGCGAGCTCGGCATCCCCGCCGAGCGCGCCGTGCCCGCGCTCGCCGCCTTCGGCGGCACGAAGCGCCGCTTCGACCTGCAGGGCGTCGTCGACGGCGTCTCGGTGTACGACGACTACGCCCACCACCCCGTCGAGGTCGAGGCCGCGCTCACCGCGGCCCGCGGCGTCGTCGGCGAGGGCCGCCTGCTCGCCGTGCACCAGCCGCACCTCTACTCGCGCACGCAGGCGATGAGCCCCGAGTTCGCCGCCGTGCTCGAGCGGCTCGCCGACCGCACCATCGTGCTCGAGGTCGACGGCGCCCGCGAGGACCCGGTTCCCGGCGTCACCGGCGAGCTCGTGCGCCGCGAGTTCGCCGACCCGGCCCGCGTCGAGTACCACCCCGAGTGGCCGGATGCGGCGCGCGCCGTCGCCGAGTGGGCGCAACCGGGCGACTTCGTCATCACCCTCGGCTGCGGCAACGTGAACCGCATCGTGCCGCAGCTGCTCGAGGCGCTCGCCGAGCGCGAGCCGCGCGCCGCCGAGGACTGATCGCGGTGCCCGACTTCGCGGCGTGGCGCGCGCGCTTCGCGCGCCGGCGCCACGAGCACGACGAGGTGCGCCGCTTCACCCGGCGCCGCCGGGCGCGCCGGGGCGTGCTGCTCGGCATCGCCGGCATCGTCGTGTTCGTCGTCGCCTACGTCGCGATCGCGATCTGGTCGCCGGCGAGCGCGGTGCGCGAGATCCGCGTCGTCGGCGTCGAGCGGCTCTCGGAGGCCGAGGCCGCCGCGGCCCTCGCGCCCCTCGAGGGCCGGCCGCTCGCGGGCGTGCTCGCCGCCGACGTCGGCGCGCTGCTCGAGCCGGTGGTGCTCGTGCAGAGCTACTCGGTCGAGCGCGTGCCGCCCTCGACCCTCGTCGTGCGCATCGTCGAGCGCGTGCCGGTCGGCGCGGTGCCCGCCGACGGCGGCTGGAGCGTGCGCGACGCGGTCGGCGTCGAGCTCTGGCGCGCCGGCGAGCCGCCGGCCGATCTGCCGGCGATCGAGGCGCCCGGGGGCCCCGACTCGCCGGGGTTCGCGGCCGCCGCCGGGGTGTCGCTCGCGCTCGATCCGGGGCTCCGCGAGCGCGTCGCGACGATCCGGGCCGCGTCGATCGACGACGTGCGGCTCGAGCTGCGCGACGGCGTCACCGTGGTGTGGGGGAGCGCGGAGGACTCGGACCGCAAGGCCGAGGTGCTCGCCGCGCTCGTGCAGGCGACTGGCGGCGCGGCGAGCCACTACGACGTGTCGAGCCCCGAGACGCCGGTGAGCCGCTGAGCGCCGCGCCGCCCCGCCGCGGGGCGGCGCAGCGGGCGGCCCTCGGCGCGGTGCGGAAAGTCTCAACGTCGACTTGAGGCGATTTGGGGCCGTCGGGCAACACGCGCCGCGCGCGCCCCGGCCCGGCGCCGAGCCGACCTAACGTTGCCCACAAGCAACCACCCACCTCATCTCGCACCAGCGGCCGGGCTCGAGCACTCGCCCGGACCGGTCGGGGATCGACCACGACAAGGGGTCCGTCAGTGTCGAACAGCACCGCAAGCACCAACAACTACCTCGCCGTCATCAAGGTCGTCGGTGTCGGCGGCGGCGGCGTCAACGCCGTCAACCGCATGATCGAGATCGGCCTGCGCGGCGTCGAGTTCATCGCCGTGAACACCGACGCGCAGGCGCTCATGCTCACCGACGCCGACGTGAAGATCGACATCGGCCGCGAGCTCACCCGCGGCCTCGGCGCCGGCGCCGATCCCGAGATCGGCCGCCGCGCCGCGGAGGACCACGTCGACGACATCGAGGAGGCGCTGCGCGGCGCCGACATGGTGTTCGTCACCGCCGGCGAGGGCGGCGGCACCGGCACCGGCGGCGCGCCCGTCGTCGCCCGGGTCGCGAAGTCGATCGGCGCGCTCACCATCGGCGTCGTCACCAAGCCGTTCTCGTTCGAGGGCCGCCGCCGCATGGAGCAGGCCGAGCAGGGCGTCGCCGCGCTGAAGGAGGAGGTCGACGCGCTCATCGTCGTGCCGAACGACCGCCTCCTCGAGATCAGCGACCGCGGCATCTCGATGCTCGAGGCGTTCGCCACCGCCGACCAGGTGCTGCTCGCCGGTGTGCAGGGCATCACCGACCTCATCACCAACCCCGGCGTGATCAACGTCGACTTCGCCGACGTGAAGTCGGTGATGCAGGGGGCCGGCTCGGCGCTCATGGGCATCGGCACCGCGCGCGGCGCCGACCGCTCGGTGAAGGCGGCCGAGCTCGCCGTCGCCTCGCCGCTGCTCGAGGCCTCGATCGAGGGCGCCCACGGCGTGCTGCTCTCGGTGCAGGGCGGCTCGAACCTCGGCATGTTCGAGGTCGCCGAGGCCGCGCAGCTCGTGCGCGACGCCGTCTTCGAGGGCGCGAACATCATCCTCGGCACCGCGGTCGACGACACCCTCGGCGACGAGGTGCGCGTCACCGTCATCGCCGCCGGCTTCGAGGGCGGCGAGCCCTCGGCGAAGGCGCGCGGCACCGAGCGCGTCGCCGACGCGATGCACTCGCTCGCCGCGGTCGAGGAGGCCACCGCACGCACCATCGCCGGCGACCCGCAGCAGGAGGCCGCCGACGCGGCCGACGAGCAGCCCGCCTCGCCCGCCGAGCACGCCGCGCCCCGCCTCCGCGAGACGCCGGCGTGGACGACCGCCGAGCAGCCGACCGTCGCCCCGCGCCGCACCGAGTCGCCCTACGACGACGATGACGACCAGGGGCTCGACATCCCGGTCTTCCTCCGCTGAGATGAGCGCCGACGCCAGCGCGCCCCTCGAGCCCGCCGCGACCGTCGACCCCGACGTGCTCCGCGGCCGGCTCGAGGCCGTGCGCGCCGAGATCGACGAGGCGGCCGCCGCCGCCGGGCGCGACCCGGCCGGCATCACCTGCATCGTCATCACGAAGTTCCACCCGCTCGAGCTCGTCGACGCCCTGCACGGGCTCGGCGTGCGCGACTTCGGCGAGAACCGGCATCCCGAGTCGCGCGACAAGGCCGCCCGGGTGCACGAGCTCGGCGACGGCGCGCGGCTCCACTTCGTCGGCCAGCTGCAGCGCAACAAGGCCCGCCAGGTCGGCCGCTACGCCGACGCGGTGCACTCGATCGACCGGCCCGAGCTCGTCGAGGCGCTCGCGACGCTCGACCGCGGCGAGCGCGGCCCGCTCGACGCGACCCTGCAGCTCTCGCTCGACGGCGACACCGCCCGCGGCGGCGTGCCGCTCGACGCGGCCGAGGCGCTCGCCGAGCGCGTGCTCGAGACCCCCTCGCTGCGGCTGCGGGGCGTCATGGCGGTCGCGCCGATCGGCGCCGACACCGATCGGGCGTTCGCCGAGGTGCGCGCGGTCTCCGAGCGGATCCGCCGGCTCGCGCCCGACGCCGACTGGATCTCCGCGGGCATGTCGCACGACTTCCGCTCAGCGGTTTCACAGGGAGCGACACACCTCCGGATCGGCACGGCAATCACGGGAAACCGGCCGTCCGCGCCGTAACGTGAACAGCAACCGATCCCCAGGAGGCAGCAGCATGGGCAACCCGATCCGCAACGCGATGGTGTACCTGGGCCTCGCCGAGGAGCAGGCCGAGGCGCAGGCCCCGGCGTCGAACCAGGCGACCGCACCGGTCGCGCCGCGCTCGGCGTCGCCCGACCCGGTCGACACGATCCTCGAGCGCGAGACCCCCGCGCCCGTCACCCCGATCAACAAGGCGTCCGTGCCGCACGCGACGCCCGCACCCCCGACCCCCGCGGCACCGGAGATGAACGAGATCCTCACCGTCCACCCGAAGGCCTTCGACCACGACGCCAAGGTCATCGCCGACCACTTCCGCGACGGCGTGCCGGTGATCATGAACCTCTCGCAGATGAGCGACGGCGACGCCCGCCGCATCATCGACTTCGCCTCCGGCCTCGCCCAGGGCCTCAACGGCAAGATCGAGCGGGTCACCAACCGCGTGTTCCTGCTCTCGCCCGAGCACGTCAGCGTGCACGGCGACGAGCGCGGCCAGAAGACCGACGACCCGAGCTTCTTCGCCTGACCCGCCGCCCGCGGGATCGAGCTGTTCGCCGACGGCGTGCCCTCCGGGGCGCGCCGTCGGCGCTTTCCGGCGCCCCGGGCGCTCGGCGCCTGCGACAATGGGCAGTCGGCGGCGCCCGCGCATCCGCGCACCGGCCGCCGCCCGCCCGCCGACCCCGGCCCGAGACCGAAGGACCCCAGTGCCGCTCATCGGATCCCTGCTGCTGATCGCGATCCAGATCTACACGCTCGTGATGTGGGCGCGACTCATCCTCGACTGGGCGATGGTGCTCGCGCCGAGCTTCCGGCCGAAGGGCGCGATGCTCGTCATCGCGGAGCTGGTGTTCACGCTCACCGATCCGCCGCTGAAGTTCGTGCGCCGGTTCGTGAAGCCGCTGCGGGTCGGCACGATCGCCCTCGATCTCGCCTGGATGGTCGTGATCATCGGGCTGTGGATCCTCGGGTTCGTCGTGCGCCTCGTCTTCTTCGCGATGTGACGGCGGCCGCGCCCGGTCGGGGCGAGCGGTGCGATCGAGCCGGATCGATCGCGCACTCGCTGGGCCGGATGTGACGAGTGGGGTTCGAGTACCGTAGTGTGAAGCCAGAGCTGCCGCGCGGTTGCGCGCGGTACAGTAGCCGAACCCTCCGACCGCCGCACAGAAAGGGCCGCTCATGGCACTTACTCCGGAAGACGTCGTCAACAAGCGCTTCCAGCAGACGAAGTTCCGGGAAGGGTACGACCAGGACGAGGTCGACGACTTCCTCGACGAGGTGGTGGTCGAGCTCCGCCGCCTGATCTCCGAGAACGACGAGCTGCGCGCCGAGAACGAGCGTCTGCGGTCCGGCGCCGAGGGGCAGCCGGTCGCCGCCTTCCAGGAGGTCGAGCCCGAGCCCGTCGAGCAGCACGTCGAGCAGGCCGCCCCGCCGCAGCAGTTCGCGGCGCCGGTCGAGGAGCCGGCCGCCGAGACCGACGAGGCCGCCTCGTCGCAGTCGCTGCTCGTGCTCGCCCGTCGTCTGCACGACGAGCACGTCGCCGAGGGCACGCGCAAGCGCGACGAGCTCATCGCCGAGGGCGAGGCCACGGCTCGCCGCCTCGTCAACGAGGCCGAGAACGAGGCCCGCACGACCACCGAGCGGTCGGAGGCCCGTGCCGAGGAGCTCGTCGGCAACGCCGAGAACCGCGCCCACACCCTTGTGAACGACGCCGAGACGAAGGAGCGCGAGATCATTTCGCGCCTCGAGTCGACGAAGCAGAAGCTCGAGGAGCGCATCGAGGAGCTGCGCGTGTTCGAGCGCGACTACCGCACCAACCTGCGCAGCTACATTGAGAGCCAGCTCAACGACCTCAACAGCACGAGCGAGCTCGACAGCGCCCCCGAGCAGCAGTAGCGGCGTGACCGCCGCCGCATCCGCGCACCCCCGACCGCGATCGCGACCGAGCGCACGAGCCATCGTGCTGCTCGCCGCGATCGCGGTCGGCGTGTTCGCCCTCGACCAAGCGGCGAAGCAGCTCGTCATCGGCACGATGGCCGAGGGCGAGCGCATCGAGGTGCTCGGCCGGGTGCTCCAGTGGCACTTCGTGCGCAACCCGGGCGCCGCCTTCTCGATGGCCTCCGGCATGACCTGGGTGTTCACGCTCATCGCCGCCGCGGTGGTGGTGGCGATCGCGCTCGTCGCCCGCCGGCTGCGCTCGGGAGTCTGGGCGGCGGTGCTCGGCGCGGTGCTCGGCGGTACGCTCGGCAACCTCTTCGACCGGCTCTTCCGGCCGCCGGCGTTCGCCGAGGGCCATGTCGTCGACTTCATCTCGACCCCGTGGCTCATGCCGGCGATCTACAACGTCGCCGACATCGCGATCGTCGGCGGCATGATCGCCTTCGTCGCGCTCACGCTCTTCGACGTGCGCCTCGACGGCAGCCGCGGCCGGGATGCCGACGCGGCGGCGGAGGCGGCCGACGGCGGCGAACCCGCGGCGGCGGACGACGACGGCCCCGCGGCGGCGCCGGACGACGACCGCACGACGAGCGGCGCCCCGGACGGCGCGGCCGCCGAGGCCGGCGCCGAGGACGCCGCGACCGGCGCCCCCGAGCCGGAGCCGCGCGCATGAGCATGGAGCACCGCATCCTGCCCGTGCCCGACGGACTCGACGGCAGCCGTGTCGACGCGGGCGTGTCGAAGCTGCTCGGCCTCAGCCGCACCCGCGTCGCCGAGATCGCCGAATCGGGCGGCGTCGTGCTCGACGGCCGCCTGCTCGGCAAGTCCGACCGGCTCGTCGCCGGCGCCATGCTCCACGTCGAGTGGCAGCCCGACGCGCCGCTCGTCGTCGAGCCGATCGAGGTGCCCGAGCTCGAGATCGTGCACGACGAGCCGAGCTTCGTCGTCGTCTCGAAGCCGGTCGGCGTCGCCGCGCACCCCTCGCTCGGCTGGACCGGACCGACGGTGCTCGGCGCGCTCGCCGCCGCCGGCTTCCGCATCTCGACCTCGGGGCAGCCCGAGCGCCGCGGCATCGTGCAGCGGCTCGACGTCGGCACCTCGGGGCTCATGGTCGTCGCGAAGACCGAGGACGCCTACTCGGTGCTCAAGCAGGCCTTCCGCGACCGCGAGGTCGACAAGACCTACCACGCCGTGGTGCAGGGGCTGATGGACCCGCTCTCGGGCACCATCGACGCGCCGATCGGCCGCAGCCCCGGCTCGGCGTGGAAGTTCGCGGTCGTCGCCGACGGCAAGCACTCGATCACCCACTACGACACCGTCGAGGCGTTCCGCCACGCCTCGCTCCTCGAGATCCGGCTCGAGACGGGGCGCACGCACCAGATCCGCGTGCACACCTCCGCGCAGGGCCACCCCTGCGTCGGCGACCCGCTCTACGGCTCCGACCCCCGGCTCGCCGCGGCGGTCGGCCTCGGGCGGCAGTGGCTGCACGCCGTGCGCCTCGCCTTCGCGCATCCCACGACCGGCGCGCGGGTCGAGTTCGAGTCGCGCTACCCCGACGACCTCGCCACCGCGCTCGAGCGGCTTCGCGACGGCGTCGAGCTGTGAGCGCGACCGGGACGGACCCTTCGACGGGCTCAGGGGCCCTCGACGGGCTGAGGGGTCCGGGCGACGCCGCGCGGGCGCCGGGGGCGTTCGCGGCTCGCCGGGCCTAGGATGGGTCGGCCCGTGCGAACGCACGGGCGAGGGGGAGGGGAGCCGACGTGGCGTCGACCGATACGTTCGTCCATCTGCACAACCACACCGAGTACTCGATGCTCGACGGGGCCGCGAAGATCGACGAGCTCTGCGCCCTCGCCGCCGAGATGGGCATGCCGGCGATCGCCACCACCGACCACGGCAACATGTTCTCGGCCTACGAGTTCTACAAGACCGCGAAGAAGCACGGCCTGAAGCCGATCATCGGCACCGAGGCGTACCTCACGCCCGGCACCCACCGCACCGACCGCTCCCGCGTGCGCTGGGGCAACGGCGGCGGCGACGACGTCTCGGGCGGCGGCGCCTACACCCACATGACGATGCTCTCGGAGACCACCGAGGGGATGCACAACCTCTTCCGGCTCTCGAGCTGGGCGTCGATCGAGGGCCAGTACTTCAAGCCGCGCATGGACCGCGAGCTGCTGCAGCGCTTCTCGAAGGGCGTCATCGCGACGACCGGCTGCCCCTCCGGCGAGATCCAGACGCGCCTGCGGCTCGGCCAGTGGGACCTCGCGAAGCAGGCCGCCGCCGAGTTCCAGGACATCTTCGGCAAGGAGAACTTCTTCCTCGAGATCATGGACCACGGCATCGAGATCGAGCGGCGGGTCAAGGCCGACCTGCTGCGGCTCGGCGAGGAGCTCGGGCTGCCGCGCGTCGTCACGAACGACCTCCACTACACCCGCCGCGAGGACGCCGAGCACCACTCGGCGCTGCTGTGCGTGCAGTCGGGCTCGACGCTCGACGACCCGAACCGGTTCAAGTTCGACGGCGAGGGCTACTACCTGAAGTCGCCCGCCGAGATGCGCCACCAGTTCCGCGACTTCCCCGACGCGCTCGACAACACCCTCGTCATCGCCGAGCGCTGCGAGGCCGAGTTCGACGAGTCGGCGAACTACATGCCGCACTTCCCGGTGCCCGAGGGCGAGACCGAAGCGAGCTGGTTCGACCGCGAGGTCGCCCGCGGCCTCGAGTACCGCTACGGCGAGCACGTGCCCGACGAGGTGCGGATGCGCGCCGACTACGAGGTCGGGATCATCAAGCAGATGGGCTTCCCCGGCTACTTCCTCGTCGTCGCCGACTACATCCAGTGGGCGAAGGACAACGGCATCCGCGTCGGCCCCGGCCGCGGCTCGGGCGCCGGCTCGATGTGCGCCTACGCGCTGCGGATCACCGACCTCGACCCGATCGAGCACGGCCTCATCTTCGAGCGCTTCCTCAACCCCGACCGCGTGTCGATGCCCGACTTCGACATCGACTTCGACGACCGCCGCCGCGCCGAGGTGATCCACTACGTCACCGAGAAGTACGGTTCCGACTACGTCGCGCAGATCGTCACCTACGGCACGATCAAGTCGAAGCAGGCGCTCAAGGACGCCTCGCGCGTGCTCGGCTACCCGTTCTCGGTCGGCGACCAGCTCACGAAGGCGATGCCCGCCGCGGTGATGGGCAAGGACATCCCGCTCGCCGACGTCTACGACCCCGACGCCGCCCGCTACAAGGAGGCGGGGGAGATGCGCGCGGCGATCGACGCGAACCCCGACTTCCGCAAGGTGTTCGACACCGCGAAGGGCATCGAGGGCCTGAAGCGGCAGTGGGGCGTGCACGCCGCCGGCGTGATCATGTCGTCGGCGCCGCTCATCGACGTCATCCCGCTGATGAAGCGCGAGCAGGACGGCCAGATCGTCACGCAGTTCGACTACCCGATGTGCGAGTCGCTCGGCCTGATCAAGATGGACTTCCTCGGCCTGCGGAACCTCACGATCCTCTCCGACGCCGTCGACGACATCGCCCTGAACCGCGGCGAGGAGCTCGATCTCGAGCAGCTCACCCTCGACGACCCGGCCACCTACGAGCTGCTCGCCCGCGGCGACACGCTCGGCGTGTTCCAGCTCGACGGCACCGGCATGCGGGCGCTGCTGCGGCTCATGAAGCCCGACAACTTCGACGACGTGTCGGCGTCGCTCGCGCTCTACCGCCCCGGCCCGATGGGCGCGAACGCGCACACCGACTACGCGCAGCGCAAGAACGGGCTGCAGCCGATCGCGCCGATCCACCCCGAGCTCGCCGAGCCGCTCGAGGAGATCCTCGCCGAGTCGTTCGGCCTCATCATCTACCAGGAGCAGGTGATGGCGATCGCGCAGAAGGTCGCCGG
>JAAYAS010000363.1 GCA_012719255.1 Microbacteriaceae bacterium
GCGTCCTTGACGGTCGCGACGATGGTGTCGCCGAGGCCGGCGTAGCGGCGGCCCGAGCCACCCAGCACGCGGATGGTGAGCAGCTCCTTGGCGCCGGTGTTGTCGGCCACCCGGAGTCGGGATTCCTGCTGAATCATGTGTCAGTCTCCTTGGCTGTGTCCAAGCGAGGCAGGCCCTGCGGGCCTACTTCGCCTTCTCGAGGATCTCGACCAGCCGCCAGCGCTTCTGGGCGCTGAGGGGACGGGTCTCGGCGATGAGCACGAGGTCGCCGATGCCGGCGGTGTTCTGCTCGTCGTGCGCCTTGATCTTGGTGGAGCGGCGGAGCACCTTGCCGTAGAGGGGGTGCTTCACGCGGTCCTCGACCAGCACGACGATGGTCTTGTCCATCTTGTCGCTGCTGACGTAGCCGCGGCGCGTCTTGCGGTAGTTGCGGGCCTGCGCGTCGGTGGCGACCTCGGCGTCGGCCGCGTTGTTCACGGTGTTCTCAGCCATTACTTGGTCTCCTCCTTGGCGGCGGCCTCGGCCTCAGCCTTCTTGCCGCGCTTCTTCGGCTTCGACTCGACGACCTCGGGGGTCGCGCGGATGCCGAGCTCGCGCTCGCGGATCACGGTGTAGATGCGGGCGATGTCGCGCTTGACGGCGCGGATGCGGCCGCGCTCCTCGCCCTGGCCGGTGGCGGCCTGGAAGCGGAGGTTGAACAGCTCCTCCTTGGCCTTCTTCAGCTCCTCGCCGAGACGGCCGTTCTCCATGGTGTCGAGCTCGTCGATGGCGAGCTCCTTCGATCCGATCGCCATTGGTTACTCGCCTTCCTCACGGGTGATGATGCGCGCCTTGAGCGGCAGCTTGTGGATGGCGCGGGTGAGCGCCTCACGAGCGAGCTGCTCGTCGACGCCGCCGACCTCGAACAGCACGCGGCCGGGCTTGACGTTGGCGACCCACCACTCGGGCGAGCCCTTGCCCGAGCCCATGCGGGTCTCGGCCGGCTTCTTGGTGAGCGGGCGGTCGGGGTAGATGTTGATCCACACCTTGCCGCCGCGCTTGATGTGGCGGGTCATCGCGATACGGGCGGCCTCGATCTGACGGTTCGTCACGTAGGCCGGGGTCAGCGCCTGGATGCCGTAGTCGCCGAAGACGACCTTGGTGCCACCGGTGGCCTGACCCGAACGCTTCGGGTGGTGCTGCTTACGGTGCTTGACTCGACGGGGAATGAGCATGTCTTACGCCTCCGCTCCCGCGACGGCCTGCTGCTCCTGGCGGCGGCCCCGACGGGGTCGGTCGCCGCGGTCGCGCGGCGACTTCATGTTGGCCTGCTCGCGAGCAAGCTCCTTGTTGGTCAGGTCACCCTTGTAGATCCACACCTTCACACCGATGCGGCCGTACGTGGTCTTCGCCTCGTAGAAGCCGTAGTCGATGTTGGCGCGGAGGGTGTGCAGGGGCACGCGGCCCTCGCGGTAGAACTCCGAGCGGCTCATCTCGGCGCCGCCGAGACGGCCCGACACCTGGATGCGGATGCCCTTGGCGCCGGCGCGCTGCGCGCCCTGCAGGCCCTTGCGCATCGCGCGGCGGAAGGCCACGCGGGCGGCGAGCTGCTCGGCGATGCCCTGGGCGACCAGCTGCGCATCCTGGTCGGGGTTCTTCACCTCGAGGATGTTGAGCTGGATCTGCTTGCCGGTGAGCTTCTCGAGCTCGGCGCGGATGCGCTCGGCCTCGGCGCCGCGACGACCGATCACGATGCCCGGACGGGCGGTGTGGATGTCGACGCGGACGCGGTCGCGGGTGCGCTCGATCTCGATGTGCGAGACGCCGGCGCGGTCGAGCGACTCGGTGAGGAACTCGCGGATGCGGACGTCCTCGTTCACGTAGTCGGCGTAGCGCTGCCCGGGCTTCGTCGAGTCGGCGAACCAGCGCGACCGGTGGTCGGTGGTGATGCCGAGGCGGAAGCCGTACGGATTGATCTTCTGGCCCATTACTTCTCCGCCTTCTGCTCGTCGGTGTCGGTCTCAGGGGTCGAGACGACGACGGTGATGTGGCTGGTGCGCTTGTTGATGCGTCCGGCGCGGCCCTGGGCGCGGGGACGGAAGCGCTTCAGCGTGACGCCCTCGTCGACGAAGGCCGTCGACACGTACAGGTCGCGCTCGTCGAGGTACTCGTTCGAGTTGTCGGCCAGCACGCGGGCGTTGGCGATGGCCGAGGCGACGGCCTTGTAGACCGGCTCCGACGCGCCCTGGGGCGCGAACTTCAGAATGGCGAGCGCTTCGAGCGCCTGCTTGCC
>JAAYAS010000364.1 GCA_012719255.1 Microbacteriaceae bacterium
GGCCTGCGGCGCGGGGCGGCCGGAGGGCGCCTGCTCGGCGGCGCGCGGCGCCGGTGCGGCGGCCGCGGGCTCGGGCGCGCCGCTCGCGCGCTGCGGCGTCTCGTGCTGCGGCGTCTCGCGCAGCGGCTGGTCGAGGTCGAGCACCGATTCGGTGCCGAGCTGGTCGAAGCGCAGCTGCAGGAAGGCCGCGTGCTCGTAGACGCTCTTCGTCGTGCCGCGCACGACGTCGGCCTCGATCTGCTCGAGCGCCTCGCCGAGCACCGCGGCCTGCTGCTCGAGCGAGCGCACGTTCTTCTCGACCTCGGCGCGGGCCGAGCGGCCCGAGAAGCTCGAGTGCATGCGGTCGTTCTCGATCGCGAGGTTGACGATCGTCGGCAGGTAGTCGGTGCCGAGCACGTGGAGCATGTGCACATCGCCGTCGATGCGGCCGCGCGCCTGCATCGCCGGGGTGGTGGCGAGCGTGCGCACGCCGCCGATCAGGCGGTGGATGCGCTCGTCGAGGTCGCTGCCCGACCACAGCGGGCGGCTCTGCAGCCGCCGCATCGCCGCATCCATCTCATCGGCGCTGCGGAGGGTGGCGTCGAGGGTCGACTCGACGGTGGTCGGGGCGATCGCGTCGGTGCCGGGGATCTCGATGAGCCCGGGCGCGCGGGGGGTCATCAGCAGCGCCGAGCCGAGGCCGATCACGGCGCCGATCGCGAGGCCCACGGGCCACGCGGCGCCGACGAAGAGCACGGCGGCGGCGGCGGCGAAGACGCCGACGCCGGTGCCGATGCCGCCGGCGGCGAGGCGGCGGAGGGCGAGCGCCCCGCGGCGCGGCCGCCGGCGGGCCGGCTCGACGGTCACAGGTAGCCCCGGATCTCGCGGAACGCCGCGGCGAGCGATTCGCTCTTCGCGTCGAAGAGGCGGCCGCCGGTGAGCTCGGCGAGCGCTTCGAGCTCGTCCTCGTTCGAGTCGCCGAAGTGCACCGTGAACACCGGGATGCGCTCGGCCGCCGGGTGCGCGGCGACGAAGTCCTCGTACCAGCGCTCGAAGTCGCGGTCGCTCATGCCCTGGTTGCTCTCGCCGTCGGTGAAGACGACGATCGACGAGATCGAGTCGTCGTCGGCGCCCTCGACGGCGGCCTCGTAGGCGGCGGCGACGGTGTCGTACATGGCGGTGCCGCCGGTCGGGGAGTAGCCCCGCACGTGCGCATCGATCTCGGCGATCGCCTCGGCGTAGCCGGCGTCGTCGGCGGGGATGTCGACGGCGAACTCCGACTTCAGCGTCTCGGCGAATTCGAGGAAGGTGATGCGCTCGCGCGGCTGCAGCCGCAGGAACCCGGCCGAGCCCTCCGCCTCCTGCGAGCCCGCGAGCACGTCGAGGGCGGCGCGCAGCTCGTCCATCCGGGTGCCGTCGCCCATCGACCCGGAGGTGTCGATCGCGAACACCATGTTCGACGGCTTCTTCACCTCGGCGAGCCAGGTCTGCAGCAGCGTCTGCACCGTGTCGACGCGGTTCGGGAAGGGCAGCTCGAACACCTGCGCGTCGAGCGCCGGGGGAGTGGCCGTCGTGCGGCGGTTCGTGTCCTCGGCGATGCGCTCCTGCACGTCGTCGCGCAGCAGCCACTCGACGACCTTCTCGTAGCGCTCGGCGGCCTCGTCGTCGGCGCTCGCGAGCAGGGTGAGCGGGTAGTCGCTGGTGACGACGCCGTCGGAGGGGATGACGAGCTCGAGCGGGGCGCCCTCGACCTCGACGCCGGCGAGCACCGACTCGTAGTTGAAGATGCCGTCGACGGCGCCCGGGTCCTCGACGAACCGGTCGAGCAGCCAGCCCGACGACCCGGAGGCGAGCCCCTGGCCCTGCGCGAAGCGCTCGAGCAGCGGGGCGGTGGCGGCGATGTCGCCGGTCTCGAGCACGGTGCCGGTGCCCGACAGCGCGGTGGTCATCTGCACGAGCGTGGTGAAGCCCGAGTTCGACGAGATGGGGCTCGTCATGCCGTAGGAGAGCTCGCCCGCGGCGATCGCGTCGACGACGTCGTTCCAGGTCGGCTGCGAGTCGGCGCCCCAGCCGAGGCGCTGGGCGACGGCGGGCTTCAGGCCGAGCACGACGGGCGAGCGCGCGATCGACTCGCTCGTGCGGATGAGGTCCTGCCCGTCGGGGAAGAGCGTGAGGTAGCGGTTCGACGGGAACCAGGTCGCGTCCCACGGCCGGTCGTCGCCCGAGGCGAGCAGCGCCTCGGTGCCGTCGAGGGTGCCGATGTACTCGAACTCGAGGCGCACGCCGGTCTCGCGGGTCATGTCCTCGAGCAGCGGTTCGAGGTCCTTCACCTCCGAGCCGGCGAGCACGCGCAGCGTCTCGCCGCCGCCGAAGAGGCCCGAGCAGGCCGTGAGGGATGCGGGCAGCACGACCGCGAGCGCGAGCACCGCGGCGAGGCGGGCGGCGAAGCGGCGGCGGGCGCGGCGGATGCGGGCGATCACGGGGTGCCTCCATCGGGCTGGTCGTCGGTGCCGTCGCCGTTCTCGTCGACGGGCTCGGGCGTGGTCTCGATGACGACGGGCGGGGCGCCGGAGACCTCGTAGGCCTCGCCGATGCGGCCGAGGAGGTAGTCGAGCATCTCGTAGCTCGGCTCCTGGGCGAGGTTCACGAAGGTGGTCGCGCTCGGGTAGACGTCGGCGAGCTGCTCGCGCTCGAGGAACTCGTCGAACGCGGCGGCGTTCTGCCCCTGCGGGCGGAAGCCGTGCTCGGCGAGCAGGTCGGCGAGGCGCGGGTCGGTCTCGAGCAGCTCCATCACCTCGCGGCCCTCCTCCGAGAAGGCGACGCCGGTGTGCACCGAGAAGATCGTCGGGCTCGGGTAGGCGAGCACCATGCCGTCGCGGATGCGCGAGCGCTCCTTGAGCTGCTCCTCGAGGAACTGGCCCTCGTAGACGAACACCATCGGCACGGCGCCCATGCCCTGCGAGAGGTAGTCGTCGAAGGGGGCGGTCGACGAGGCGCCCGCGTAGCCCTGCGCGACGAAGAGCTTCGTGAGCAGCGAGAGGTTCGCGTCGGCCTCCGCGGTCGAGGCGATGACGCTGTTGCCGTTGAGCACGTACGCCGACAGCGCGAGGTACATGCCCGCCGAGTTCGAGGTACGGATGTCGGTCGAGGTGATCATCACGCTGCGCGGCGAGTCGTAGACGCCCGCGGCGCCGGTGAGCTGGTTCCAGCGCACGTCGTCGTCGACGAGCTCGAGGTAGGCGGCCATGTCGATCTGCCAGCGGCCCTGCGCATCCTTCGACGCGACGCCGTTGGCGGCGAGCAGCTCGACGATCGGCTCGAACGTGGCGACGGCGAGCGGCGAGAAGAACGGCTTGTGCTGCGAGACGACCGCGTCGGGATGCGTCTTCGCGATGTTCTGCGCGGCGATCTCGGAGGCGGGGAAGGCGAAGTCGTGGTCGGTGACGCCCTCGAGGGTCGCCATCCGCCACGAGCCCGACTTCGAGACGTTCACCTCGTAGCCGTGCTCGGCGAAGACCTCGCGGACGGCCGGGTCCTGGAAGAACTCGGCCTTCTCGGAGCCGACGACGCCGCGCACCTCGGTGAGCCCGCCGAACCCGGTGCCGCCGGCGCGGCCGAGCCCGGTGAGCTGCACGACGAGGACCGCGACGATGCCGAGCACGAGCAGCCCGATGCCGATGAGATGGGGTGCGCGCAACTTCAAGCGGAGCCTCCTGATGATCTCGGCGCATCGCACCACCGCCGGGTGAACTCCCGGTGTACGGAAGGTGTCGCAGGGCGCGCCGCGGTCGATGATCATCCCGGCGGACGAGCGGGCCCGGGCCCCGCGATGCAGCCGGACGCGGCGGGATGCGGCCGCCGCGCGGAAAGCGCGGCGGCCGCGGTGAGCGCGGAGCTCGCCGCGGCCGCCGTGGCCCGGATGGGGGCTAGAACGCCTTCTGTCGCTGCGGGGTGATCACGTGGATCAGCGCGAACGAATCGCCCTGCTGCACGACCTCCATCGCGCGCCGCACCGCGGCGGGCACCTCCGCGTCGGTCTCGCAGCGCAGGCCCACGCCGCCGTAGGCCTCCGCGAGCTTCGCGAAGTCGGGGTTCTGCAGCTGCGTGCCCGA
>JAAYAS010000365.1 GCA_012719255.1 Microbacteriaceae bacterium
CCGGCGTCGACCATCGACTCGCCGACGATGCGCAGGAGGTACAGCTCGCCCGAACCGACCAGCTCGGTCGGCAGCGCCATGTGCTCCTCGATGTGCTGCTCGGCCAGAATCGGATTGCCGGCGGCAATCTGGCCGACGACGGGGACATACGTCGGGGCGGACAGTCCCTCCGGCACCGCCGGCATGTCGGACTTCGCCTTCGACTTCTGCTTCGGCCCGGGCTTGACGTCGCTGTCGCCCAGCTTCTCCTGCAGGTCACGCACGTCCACGGCACGCGGCTTGTGCGGGTCGCGGCGCAGGTACCCCTTCTTCTCCAGTTCCTTCAGCTGGTACGCCACCGATGACGTGGAGTTCAGGCCCACCGCGTCACCGATCTCGCGGATGCTCGGCGGGTAACCGCGGAGAATCACCGCATCGCGGATCACCTCGAGGATCCTCCGCTGTCGGTCGCTGAGCTTCTCCAGGTCAAGCTTCTTCTTGTTGTCTGCCATCGTGCTGCTCTCCCGCTCGGTAAGTCGTCCTGCGCGCCAGTGGGCCGGCTTCAGGTGGGTCGTCAGTTGGGCTGGTGGATTGTCGTCTGGAGGACGGGTTCGCCCAGGTGGAACGCGCTAGAGGGGTGGACGCCGGTCCCGACTCCGTTCGAATCCGACACTACACAAAAGCGGCCGTTCTTGCACAACTGTTCGAGAAAATCGCGGAGCCGTATGGGCGCGGTCCGGAGGGGGTGCTATAAATCGAACATAGGAACGCAGTCGAACATTCGTGCACATCTCGTTCGAGGATGGCGTTCGAATGACCGGATGGAAGGAAACCACCAATGACCGCCTTTATCGCAGACTACCGATACTCCGCCCCCAACAGCGACGACCGCCTCTGCGGTGTGTCGTTCCCGCAGTGGCTTGCCGACGATGTCCGTCCGGCCGCCCGCCCCAGAAACACCGCGTCCGTTCGAACGGGTGCGGGTCGATCGCGCACGGTGCATCGAACGCAGGAGCGTACCGGTCGCCGTCCCGTTTCGAACCGTCCCAGCAACCTTTCGGTTGGCGGCCGTCGTCCGAACACCCGTGGAACCGCGCGTCTGGGCAACTCCGCCGGCGTCCGTTCGAACACCGCGGATCACCGGCACAGCCCGGTGCGCGGCCCCATCCAGGGCGTCCGCCGCACCCCGGGCGCCGTCGCTGCCGCAGTCGGCCTCGGCCTGGTCTTCGGTGCGATGATGCACTTCTCGGGGTTCGGCGCCCCTGACGTCGAACCCGCCCCGGTCGCCCCGACGTACGTCGGCGCGGTCGAGTCCTCCGTCCGCTGATTGTCATCTGACCTCCGCACCGGGCGGGAGGTCAGATCCAGCGTGCCGACGGGAGCGCGCGGGCCCATTTCCCGGTGGCCGTAGACTTGGGGGCGTGCATTGCCAGTTCTGTCACCACGACCAAACGAAGGTCATCGACTCGCGCCTCATCGACGATGGCACGACCATCCGTCGCCGGCGCGAGTGCCTGTCCTGCGGAAAGCGATTCTCCACGCTCGAACGCTCGCAACTGACCGTCGTCAAGCGCGACGGCATCACCGAGGAGTTCGAAC
>JAAYAS010000366.1 GCA_012719255.1 Microbacteriaceae bacterium
CACGACGACGCGGCCCCCGCATCCGATCGGATGCGGGGGCCGCGTCGTCGCAGCGCCTTCGGCCGTCAGCCGGCCATCGTGCGGGCGATGTCGGCGGTCGACTCGCCCGAGCGGCGCAGCACGAGGGCGACGAGCGCGAGCGCGACGAAGGTGAGCACGAGCATCACCGTCGACATCGCGGCGATCTCGGGGCGCAGGCCCGTCTTCAGCGACGAGAGGATGTGCACCGGCCACGGCGTCGAGCCCGACACCGACACGAACGAGGCGATGACGGTGCTGTCGAGCGAGAGCGTGAAGGCGAGCAGGGCGCCCGAGAGCACCGCCGGCATCGCGAGCGGCAGCGTCACCCTGCGGAAGGTGGTGAAGCCGTCGGCGTAGAGGTCGGCGCTCGCCTCCTCGAGCTTCTCGTCGAGGCCCTCGAAGCGGGCCCGCACGATGAACGACACCACGGCCGTCGCGAACAGCGTGTTGCCGATCACGAGCCGCACGATGCCGTTCGCGAAGATCGGCATGTTGAAGTCGGCGCCGAGCATCACGAACCACGGCAGCAGCGCCACCGCGTCGACGATCTCGGGGGTGACGGTGACGAGCGCGAGCAGCAGCACCACCCACGGCGCCCACTTGCCGGCCCGGCGCGCGAGCGCGATGCCGGCGAGGGTGCCGAGCGCGGTGGCGATGAGCGCCGCCCAGACGGCGGCCTGCAGCGTCACCCACACCGAGTTCATGATCTGCGGCGACCCGAAGGCCGACTCGTAGGGCTGCAGCCCGAACTGGTTCCACGAGACGAGCAGGCGGCCGTCGTTGAACGAGTAGATGACGATCATCACGATCGGCAGGAACAGGAACACGAAGACCATCGCGGCCCAGACGGCGAGCACGCGGTTGCTGGTGCGGTTCACTTGGCGGCCTCCCCGAGCTCGAGCTTCCAGTGGCGCTGGAACGGCAGCGCCACGAGTCTCGTGATCGCCCAGATGATGCCGGCGATCACGAGCACGACGATGATGACGAGCGCCGCCATCGCCGAGCCGAGCGCCCAGTTCTGGGCGGTCTGGAACTGGCTCGCGACGAGCTGGCCGATCATCATGCCCTGCGCGCCGCCGAGCACCGTCGGGGTGACGTAGTCGCCCATGAGCGGGATGAACACGAGCAGGATGCCGACGAGGATGCCGGGCCAGGCGAGCGGCAGCGTCACCCGCAGGAAGGTGGTGACGCGGTTCGCGCCGAGGTCGGCGCTCGCCTCCCGCAGGGGGCCGGCGACGCGGTCGAAGGCGACGAACAGCGGCAGGATCATCATCGGCAGGTAGTTGTAGACGACGCCGATGATCACCGCCTCGCGGGTGTTCAGCAGCGAGAGCGGGCCGTTCGAGAGGCCGATGCCTTGCAGCAGCTTCGACAGCCAGCCCTCGGGGGCGAGGATGATCTGCCAGCCGATGGTGCGCACGAGCAGGTTCGTCCAGAACGGCACCATCACGAGCGCGACGTACAGGCCGCGCCGCGAGGGGTTCGACTTCAGCGCGAGCCAGTACGCGAACGGCATCGCGACGATGAGGCACACGAGCGTGCCGAGCAGCGCGATGCCGACGCTGTTCCAGAGCACCGCGGCGTTCGACCCGGTGAGCGCCTCGCCGTAGCGGTCGAACGTGAAGACGTCGTTGCTGTGCGTGCCGAACACGCTCGGCTTGCGGCCGAAGCTGTACCAGAGCACGAACGCGACGGGGATCACGAAGAAGACGATGATCCACGCTGCGGTGGGGAGCGCGAGCAGCGCTCCGAGGCTGCGGCGCCGCGCCGCGCCGCCGCGCGCCGGCCGGGCGGCCGGCGGCGACGGGGGCGCGGTGGTGGCGGGAGCGGTCACTGCGCCGCCCGCGACTTCATCTTGTTCCAGATGTCGACGAAGCGCTCCTGGCTCTCGGTGATCTCGACGGTGCGGAACGTGGCGACCTGCTCGGGCGTGAAGAAGATGAGCTCGGGGTACTCGACGCCCGCCTCCTCGGCGCGCTCCTTGAGGCCGCTCGTGCCGGTGTCGGCGCCGACGTACTCCATCTGGCGGAACGCGATCTCGGGGTCGAGCACGAAGTTGATGAACGCGTGCGCCGCGACCGGGCTGTTCGCGCCCTCGGCGATGCACCAGTTGTCCATCCACAGCTCGCTGTTCGGCGCGCCGATGACGTACTTCCACTTGTCGGGCTCGGAGCTCTCCATGATGCCGATGCGGGCGTCGTTCGGCCACGCCTGCATGAGCCACTGCTGCGACTGCGGGATGGCCGCCGAGCCCGGGTACGAGTCGAAGTTCGAGATGTGCGAGGCGACCTGGTTGACGAGGAAGTCCTCGGCCTCGTCGAAGTGCGCGGCGTTGTTGTCGTTCGTCGAGTACTCCTTCGCCCAGAAGTACGCGCCGACGATGCCCTGCGGGTCGTCGAGCATGCTCGTGCGGCCCGAGGCCTCGTTCATCGCGCAGTCGAAGAAGTCGTCCCAGGTGGTGAGCTCGCGGTCGATCTTCGTCGTGTCGTAGAGGTAGCCGTTGGTGCCGACCGCCTTGCAGACCGAGTACTCGTTCTCGGGGTCCCAGGGCTGGCCGAGGTACTCGGGGGCGACGTGGTCCATGTTCGGGAGCGCCGCGCGGTCGAGCTTCTGCAGCAGGCCCGCGGCGATCATCTCGCCGATGTAGACGCCGGTGGGCACGACGATGTCGTAGCCGCTCGTGCCGCGGGCGCCGCTGAGCTTCGAGATGAGCTCCTCGTTCGAGCCGTACGAGTCGACGGTGAGGCGCACGCCGTTCTCGCTCTCGAAGTCGGTGAGCACGTCGGGGGCGTCGTAGTCGCCCCAGGTGTACATGGCGAGCGTGCTCTCCATCTCGCCGTCGGCGCTGCCCTCGCCGCCGCCCGACTGGGGCCCGGCGCAGGCGGCGAGCGCGCCGGCGGTGCCGAACGCGCCGAGCGCGGCGACGAAGCCGCGACGGGTGAGCTCGGCCTTGATGCGGGGCGCGGAGTGGCTGTTGGCGAGGATGCGGATGGGGTCGGGCGTGTTCATCGTCGATCGTCCTTCTGTTCCGGTCCGGTGATTCTTGGTGCTATTCGGCGTGGCTCGAGATCTGCGTCGTCGACAGGTTCTCGTCGGCCGCGCGATGGGCCTGTTCGGGGCCGTCGTCGTCGGCGAACAGCCGCACGTCGGCGGCGTCCCAGCTCGCGACGACCGCGTCGCCGACCCGCAGGCCGGCGCCGTCGGCGAGGGGGCGGCGGGCGATGAGGTTGCGCCCGTCGCGGCCCTCGATGAGGTACTGCATGGTCTCGCCCTGGTGCGAGATGCCGACCAGCGTGCCGAGCGCCCGGTTGGGGCCCGCGGCGTCGTCGCCGTCGGCGGCGGCGAAGCGCACGTTCTCGGGGCGCACGGCCCCGCGCACGCGGCTGCCGCCGGCGAGCTCGCTGCGCCGGTCGGCGACGAGCGCGACCTCGCCCGCCCGCATCCGCTCGGGGGTCTCGAGCACGCCGTCGAAGAAGTTCTGCTGGACGATGAAGGCGGCCACGTAGGCGCTCGCGGGCTGGTCGTAGATCGTGTTCGGGTCGGCGAGCTGCTCGATGCGGCCCTCGCGCATGATCGCGATGCGGTCGCTCATCGACAGCGCCTCGCCCTGGTCGTGGGTGACGAACACGAAGGTCATGCCGAGCTGCTGCTGCAGCATCTTCAGCTCGATCTGCATCTCCTCGCGGAGCTTGCGGTCGAGCGCGCCGAGCGGCTCGTCGAGCAGCAGCACCGCCGGGCGGTTCACGATGGCGCGGGCGAGCGCGACGCGCTGCTGCTGGCCGCCCGAGAGCATCGTCGGCTTGCGGTCGGCGAAGGTGCGCATCTGCACGAGCTCGAGCGCCTCGGCGACCTTCTCGCGGATCTCGCGCTTCGGGGTCTTGCGCTGCTGCAGGCCGTAGGCGACGTTCTCGGCGACGTTCATGTGCGGGAACAGCGCGTACTGCTGGAAGACGGTGTTGACGTTGCGGCGGTACGGGGCGACGCCGACGACCGACTTGCCGGCGAGCTCGATCTCGCCCGAGTCGGGATCGTCGAAGCCCGCGAGCATGCGCAGGGTCGTCGTCTTGCCGCATCCCGAGGGGCCGAGCAGCGAGAGGAACTCGCCCGAGCGGATGTCGAGCGAGAGGTCGTCGACGGCGAGGTGGTTCCCGAACCGCTTCGTGATGCTGCGGATGCGGACCGCGCCCGGCGCGTCGTGCGCGGTGCGGTCGTCGGCGGGCTCGCTCGGGGCGCGCTGCGCGTCGGCGGCGGTGGTGTCAGTGGGGCTCACGGCGTGGGGCCTCCCGTCGTGCGTCATTGCAGTGGCGGTGCATCCCCGATGTGAACGGGGATCATTTGAACCATACCAACCGAATGATTTCGGGACGGTTACAGGCGCGTATCAAGCGTGGACGTGTCGAGATTCCACAATGCAACGGGCGCCGCGTGGCGGGTCGGTGTGCGCGTGTCGACAGGACGGTGCCCACCGGACGGCCCCGCTCGGCTTAGTGCAGCGCGATCTCGCCGTCGTAGACGAGCTCGGCCGGCCCCGCGAGCAGCAGGTGCTCGCCGTCGCGGCCGTGCTCCATCCGCACCTCGAGGGCGCCCCCGGGCACGTCGACCCGCCAGCGGCTCGGCGCGCCGGCGCCGGCCCAGTGGCGCACCGCGAGCGCCGTGGCGGCGACGCCGGTACCGCACGAGAGCGTCTCGCCGACGCCGCGCTCGTGCACGCGCATCCGCAGCCGGCCGAGGTCGCCGACGACGAGCGGCTCGTGCGGCACGACGAACTCGACGTTCGCGCCCGCCGGCGGGGCGGGGTCGATGCGCGGGATGCGGTGGAGCTCGAGCGCGTCGAGCTCGTCGGGGCTCGAGAGCGCGACGACGACGTGCGGGTTGCCGAGGTCGACGCCGAGGCCCGGGCGGGCGACGTCGATGCCGTCGGCGACGACGAGGGGCTCTCCCCCGGCGAGCCGCCAGCGGCCGAGGTCGACCTCGAAGCCGTCGCCGGCGCGGCGCAGGCGCTTCACGCCGGCGCGGGTGCCGACCGAGAGCACGCCGCCCTCGTCGAGGTCGACGAGCCCGCGGTCGACGAGGTAGCGGGCGAAGGCGCGGATGCCGTTGCCGCACATCTCGGCGAGCGAGCCGTCGGCGTTCGCGTAGTCCATGAACCACTCGGCCTCGGGATGCGCGGCGGCGAGCTCGCGCCCGTCGTCGAGCGCGGCGGTGCGCACGACGCGGATGAGGCCGTCGCCGCCGATGCCGAAGCGGCGGTCGCACAGGCGCGCGATCGTCGTCGCGTCGAGGTCGAGACGGCCGTCGGGGTCGGCGACGACGACGAAGTCGTTGCCGGTCGCCTGGGCCTTGGTGAACGCGAGGCGGGTCATGGGGTCAATCGTAGGGGCTGGCGCCCGGGGGCCGCCGAGCCCAAGCAGCGCTTGACCGCGCGCCAGCGAGCCGCGGCCTCGCGCGCGTCGCCGGCCGCGCGCCGACTCCTACGGTCCGCGGACCGATCGATATTCACCGACGACAACGGAGTCGACGTGCACGCATCACGAATCACCAAGCTCATCACCGGCCTCGCGGTCGCCTCGCTCACGATGTCCCAGAGCGTGTGCCAGGGCTTCATGCCCATCGCCTCGGCGGCCTCGATCTCGCCCTGCGGCACCGCCTGCAGC